>CALDGV010000663.1 GCA_937941745.1 uncultured Prosthecobacter sp.
TCCGCGGCATCGGCTACGTGAACAGCGACGACGTGTTCCACGCCGACCAGATCTTTATCAACAACTACCTGACCACCCAGTCTCCAGACATCGCTCAAGGTGTGGATGCGAAGAAGGCCGAGGGCAAGAAGCACGCTGAACAGGGCGCTGGCGACCAGGGTATCATGTTTGGTTACGCCTGCGATGAAACTCCGGAACTCATGCCAGCTCCGATCATGTATGCCCACCGCCTCGGCCGTGAGCTGACCAAGATCCGCAAGGCAGGCAAACTGGCGAAGTGGCTGCGTCCTGACGCGAAAAGCCAGGTCTCCGTTGAATATGTGGACGGCAAGCCGACACGCATCGTCAACGTCGTCATCTCGACCCAGCACGCGGCGGATGTGAAGCATGCTGAAATCGAGAAGTTCTGCATCGAGCAGATCATCAAGAAGGTGCTGCCGAAGAACATGCTCACCAAGCAGACGGAGTACCTCATCAACCCTACCGGTAAGTTCGTTGTCGGCGGCCCTCAGGGCGACAGCGGCCTCACCGGCCGTAAGATCATCGTGGACACCTACGGCGGCATGGGCCGTCACGGCGGTGGTGCGTTCTCCGGCAAGGACCCCTCGAAAGTGGACCGCAGCGCCGCCTACATGGGCCGCTGGGTCGCCAAGAACGTCGTCGCCGCCGGCCTCGCCGCCCGCTGCGAGGTCCAGTTTGCCTACGCCATCGGCCATCCTCTGCCTGTGAGCGTGCACATCGACACCTTTGGCACTGGCACCATCAGCGATGACAAGATCCTCGCCGCCGTTCTCAAAGTTTTCTCCTTCAAGCCCGCCGACATCGTGAAGCAGCTCAACCTTCTGCGTCCGATCTACAGCAAGAGCACCAACTACGGCCACTTCGGCAAATCCGACGCTGACCTTACCTGGGAAGCCACCAACAAGGCTGACGCTCTCAAGAAGGCCGCGAAGTAATTCGTTCCTCAGAACACCTCAAAGCCGCGCAGTGACCCTGCGCGGCTTTTTCGTTGCATCGTCTTGGCTCAAGGCTGCCCGAGCTCGAAGAACAAGGTAAACTCATGGCGATTGTAGGTCAGATGCGTCTGGGCAAAAAGTATCAAGCCGCGCTTCTCCGCCAGCCGGACGATTTTCCTGAACAGAACACAAGGCTCGTCGATCGTTTCGATGCGCGGCAATTTGAGGGTAAAGACCACCCACCCGCCGGGACGCAGCCATCGCGACAGGCGCAGCACTTCGCCCATGGCCTCCTCGGGAGGACCGTTCATGTCAGAGAGGATGGCATCATACACCGCACCTGAAGGCGGCTGAAAGTTGGCGACATCATCATGGACAAAACGCAGCCCCTGTCGCCCGTCCAGACGACGGTCAAGGGGAGCCTTGTCTATGGCGGTCACACGCTGGCCGCGAGCCAGAAGTTCCGAAGTCATTCCGCCCGGACAGGCTCCAAGCTCCAACCAATGGCTTCCCTCCGGCAGGGGCGCACGATGCATCCGCAGATAATGGAGCGCCTCGGCGATCTTGGCCCCCGCGCGGCTGATGGTGTCCGGGGTGTCCTGATCGATGTACTTACTGCCGCCAGGATAGAGTCCATTGCTCAAACGAGGGCTTTGCATGCCCGCAAAGAGCCCCTCCCGCCCGACAAGGCAGAAAAGAGTGTCCTTGTCTGCCTCCTGATCCTCCACCGCTGCCGCGGGCATCTTGGGGAAGAGTTGCAGAACCCTGCCGCGCAGGTTCGATGCCATGCTGCGGTAGTAGGGGTCAGGTGAAGTGGGACTCAGCACGCCGACAAACAGACCCTGGGGATGCCGTGCGCCGAATTTTTTCAGCAGAGTCTGTGCGGCTTTTTCAATGAAGCCCTCCATCTTGGCCGGATTGCAGGGCCATGAGTGCTCCAGCGGCAGGTTCCAACGCAGAAACTTCGACTCCTCACTTCGCTGAATGCGCTCCGGCGTCGGAGTTTTGATGACAAAATAGTCCTGCCCAAGCTGGGTTCGCGTGCCAGCACCAAGGCGGCTGAGCAGCTCATCCGCAAGCGGAGCAAAGATCTCCGGGATGCGCACAAGCCAGGAAACAGCAGGCGGAGGAGGAATGGCAGGCGATGAATCAGACACCAGGGCACATGACCGCGAAGCGTGATTCTGTCATGCAGCAACTTCGGCCTCCAAAAACATTCAAGATGCCGCCGCCGACTGGCTTCACGGGATGCCGTGCCCTTTGGCCGCCGTCCAGAGCGCATACCAGTCCTCACGCTCCAGCCTGATGTCGGCGGACTTCGCGGTGGCGACCAGGCGGTCGAGCTTGTTCGTGCCGATGATCGGCAGCGGCTGGCTCGGGTGAGCCATGATCCAGGCGTAAGCCAGCTGGTCCACCGTTGCGTCGCCATATTTGGCGCTGAGTTCGGCACACTTGGCATGAATGCGAGCAGCAGCTGGATCGGATGCATCCATCAGCACCCCTTTGCCCAGCGGAGACCAGGCCATGGGCTTGATGCCTAGACGCTGGCATTGATCGCCGGTGCCGTCGTAGATCGGGTCCATGTGCAGGAGGCTGAATTCGATCTGATTGGTCACCAAAGGCTGATCCATGCGGGAGTTCAGCAATTCGAACTGATGCACATTGTAATTCGAGACACCTGCGGTGCGGATTTTGCCATCCTTGAGCAGTTTGTTCAGGCCTTCGGCGGTTTCATCAGCGCTGGTCAGCCAGTCCGGCCGATGGACGAGCAGGAGATCAATGTGATCAATGCCCATGAGGCGGAGGCTTTTTTCCGCACTTTTCACGATCCGGGAGGCTTCGGCATTGTAGAAGGCAGTCTTGCGGTCCGGATGAAACTCGCAGGGAACATAAATGCCGCTTTTGGTGACGATCTCAAACCTGTCGCGCAGCCCCGGCTCTTTTTTCAAGGCTTCACCGATGAACTCCTCCACTTTGTAGAGGCCGTAGATCTCAGCGGTGTCCAGGGTGGTGATGCCGAGTTCCAGACACTTGTGGAAGCGCTTGAGGAGGTCATCGGTGTTCGCCGTGGCTGCATCATCAAGAATGCGCCAGGTGCCATAGACGAGTTTGGAGAAGGTGGGGCCGTTGGGAGCGATGGGGAGACGCGGAATCATGATGAGCCATGATCTTAGCGAGCCTCAGGAGCAGGCTTCAACCCGCGATTTCAGGAAGTTCGATGCTTTCCGGATTCTGCCACGGGCTTAAAAATCCAAAAAGATCTCCGCCCGGCGGTTTTTGGAGCGTCCTTCCGGGTCATCCGAGCCATCTGCCTTCTGATTGGGGCCCAAAGGCTGAGCCTTGCCGAGCCCCGAGGTGATGATCTGCACTTCGGAAACGCCCAGGGCGACAAGCTGCGTTTTGACGGTGTCTGCACGGGAGCGGGAGAGGCGCATGTTGTAGTCATCGCTGCCTTTGGCATCAGTATGACCGGCGATGTGCAGCTTCTTGTTGGGATCAGATTTGAGGAGGCCTGCCACGATCTCCAGTTGCTTCTGTGCCCGAGGATGGAGCTGAGCCTGATCGTATTCGAAGTAAAGGGCGAGGGATTCCCCACCCGAGGGATTTTTCACGATCGGCGTGTAAGGCACGCCCAGCTTGGAGGCTGAAGCGGCGAAGGAGCCGAGGATCTCGGAAAGGTTCAGTCCAACCACACGCCAGGGCTGATCCAGCCCGGGGCGCTGAAGTTCGAGGCCAAATTCGGTGCTTTGCTGGAGGCTGGGGGACTGCACCTGGGCGATGATCCAGGAAACCTCAGGATTCGCCACGGTGATGATCATCGGCTTGGTGGGCTTGAACTCATACTGCCCTTCTTCAAAGACGATGCAGAGCCCGGCGAGACGTTCGGCAGGCACTTTTTTCTCATCCACAAACTTCCTGGCCTCGGCGAAGTCATGGCGAAGAAGGGCACGGACGAAATCGCTGCCAAAACTAAGGGCATCATTGCCTTCAGCCACGGCGATGAGCTTTTTCGCAGACACTGCTGGAGCGGGTGCGGCAGGAACGGCGGCGACTGCCGCTGCCGCTTTGGGTGTGCCGGGACTCATGGAAACCGTGGGGGAGGCCTGGGCCTGGGAAAGTGTGCCAGCCAGCTCCTTGGGAAGCTCAAAACGGGTGATCTTCCAGCCCATGCGCTCATCGCGCTCCAGATCCATCTGCAGCCTGAGCGGCGCAGGTGATCCCGGCAGCGTGAGAGGTAGTGCCACACGGGTCTTGTTTTCCACCAGTCCGAGGATCTCCACCTGGTCTTCT
>CALDGV010000664.1 GCA_937941745.1 uncultured Prosthecobacter sp.
CAGGGGGAAGATCATCCGGTGGTCGGGATCACGCTTCAAGATGCCCGTGCCTTTTGTGCCTGGCTGACCGACAAAGAACGTGCCGAGAACAAGCTGAACATGGCTCAGAGCTATCGGCTGCCAACGCAGGCGGAATGGGATGCCGCAGTGGCGCTTCTCCGCACCCGGAAGGTCGATCTGACTGTGGAGGAGAGGGTTGAAGACGAGAGAACCTTTCCCTGGGGCATGAAATGGCCTCCCCCACCCAAGGTGGGCAACTTTGCTGAAGGCGAGATTCCTGGCTATGAGGATGGCTTTCCCTTCACGGCTCCTGTGGGTCAGTTCACGGCCAGTGGTGAGGGATTGCACGACCTCGCAGGCAATGTCTGGGAGTGGTGCTGGGACCCTCAGATCCGTGCGGATCAGGAAGGTGTTCTGCGTGGAGGTTCTTGGGCCTACTTCCGTGCGGAATGCCTCCGTTCGGACTACGCCTACAGGGTGCCATCGACACTGCAGATGCCTACCATCGGCTTTCGCTGCGTCTTTGAGGACAAGCAGCGCAGCGCTGCTTTGCTCGCCGTTCTGGAGCAAAACCGACAGAAGATCCGCGATGAGCGTCGTGAGCAGATGATCGGTGGCCCTGTCGATAAATCTGAAGTGGAGGCCATGCGCAAAAAGTTGATGGTGACGGACGACAGCGGTGCCCTGCCAGAGGTCAGCAAGCTATCGCCTGCCACACCTAAAAAGGCCTTCAAAAACTCCCTGGGCATGGACTTTGTGCCCATCAAGGACACGCTTCTCGCCGGTCGTTACGAGGTCCGCGTGCAGGATTTTGAGGTTTGGTTGAAAAGCGCGGATCGCTCCTGGGATGCCAAGCCCTCATTTTTGCTTGGTGGAACTCATCCTGCCGCTGGGCTGACCTGGCAGGATGCCGATGATTTTTGTGATTGGCTCACGGCCCGGGACATCGGACTGAAACTGATACCGCAAGGGGCATCTTATCGCCTGCCGACTGATCTCGAATGGAGCTTCATGGCCGGTCTATCTGATGAGACGGGTGGGGACCCTGCAGCGCGTGCGGCAGCCTCAACACTTCATTTCCCCTGGTCCGCCCAGGGGGCGTTTCCGCCCACAGGCATGAGCACGAACCTGGATGCCTCGAACCTCCCAGGATTTTCAGACAGTTATGCTTACACGGCGCCGGTAAACACGGAAGCCGTCAATGCACTCGAGGTGGCCGGGCTCGGAGGCAATGTGGCTGAATGGTGCCTGGATTCCTGGCCGGGTGCTGATGAGGAAAGGGTGATTCGCGGTGGTTCCTGGCTGTCTTCTGAGAAAGACAAACTACTGACTTCTTATCGGCGTCATGCCGCCAGGACGGCCAGCAGCCCTGATGTCGGTTTCCGCGTCATGCTGGAACTGCCCTCTCCATAACTCCGGTGCTTCCCAGCCAATGGCCGAAGAAAAACCATCTCCAGCAGTGCATCTCGCTCCGGGAAAGGCCTGGATCACCTGGAGCATGGCGGTCCTCTTCGGAGTGGGACTGGCCGTGTGGTGGTTTGGCCCGCCCCTGGTCCGGCATGCGAGAGCCTGGGTGGCGGACCATTACTCTGCCAGTGCCGGGCAGGCGCTGGAAAAGCAGGAATGGAGCGCGGCTTATCAGGCTCTCGAGAAGGCCAGGGCATGGGATTCCCAACGACCCATGCTGCTTCGCGGCACCGTGAATTTTCTGAACGTCACCGGAGGTGAGCCCGCTACCATTCTGCACTACCTGACCCTGCTTGAAAAGGCTGGCCAGATCACGGATCAGGACTTGGTCCTGAAGGGGCAGCTTCATGTAAAGCTCGCTGATGCCGCTGCTGCTCTTGCCGTTTTTCATCAGCTGCCCGCAGACGCTGCTAACCGACGTCCTGCGCTCGAACTCCTGGCAAACATTCAGCGGTTGCAGGGAGATTCCCAACTGGCCGAGAAGACGTTGCGTCGCGCTTTGAGCTTGGATGTGAATGATTCCATGTGCCGGCTCAGGCTGGCCTTGATGGATCAATCAGCAGCCTTTCCTGAAATGCGGGAGCAGGCCAGAAGAAGTCTTTGGCAGATCGCTGAAGGGCAGGACCAGGCAGCTCTTCTGGCGATTGAACAGCTTGCTCGTGACGCACAACTGACTCCACCGGAAGCCGGGGTGCTGATGAGGCTCATCAATGCTCATCCGCAGAAGTCCGAGGAAACACGCTTTGTCGTTCTGTCTGGTCTTTTACGTTGCCGACCTGAACTGAGGAGGGAGACGGTTCAGACGGAGGTCGCCAGGATGAAAAAGCTGGATTCTGAGCAGCTGAGGCCGGGGCTTGCCTGGCTTTTGAGAGAGAAAGAGGCTCAGTCTGTGGTGGAGCTCCGTCCCCGCGATTTTTTCATCAAGTCTGCCGGGCTCGTTGAGGTCTATCTCCAGGCTTTAGGCGCCTTGGGGCGCTGGGAGGACGTTGAGCAAATGCTGACGCGGCCAGCGGGCATGCCGGTCTCATCCGCCTTTGTTTCCTACTGGCGAGCCATGGCCGTGCGCAAACTGGACGACGACATTGTCCGCGTGAGGCAGCACCTGACATCGGTGTATGAGGGATCGGGCCGCGGCAGGGATGGTCCACTGGCTGCTTCAGCTGCAGCACTGGCAGAAGAGGCCGGGGTTTGGGATGTGGCGGCGCAGCTCTATGAAGGACTTGCCGAAAATCAGCCCAAGGCCGCCCTTCCGATGCTGGAGAAGGTCCGTGACATGGCTTTGCGAAACCATGACACTGACAAAGTTCTTTCTGTGACGGCTCGGCTTCTCGCTCTAAGACCCGAGAACCACGTCTACGGCATCGATGACCTCTACATGCACCTGCTGGCAGGCGTTGATCTGGAGAAGTGTCTGATTCGCCTGGAGAAGCTCGCTGCTTCCAAAAGGAAAACGGACGATGATCACTTGTGTCGTGCTCTCGCTGCCTTTCGTTTTGGCCGCCTGACCGAAGCGCGGGTACATCTGGAAACCATTCGTGACCCCGTGGTCTTGTCCGTTGGACGTCGGGCAGTACATGCAGGCTTGTTGTCAGCCTGTGGACAGGTGGGCCGAGCCTTTCAAATAGCCGAACAGGTGCCCACAGCCCTGCTGCTCAAGGAAGAGCATAGGTTTCTTGCGAGAGCACTTTGATCTCATTCTGTCCCTGCGCTGACTCGATCCATGAGAAAGCTGTTCATCCTTCTGGCCACAGGCATCGTCCTTCTATGCTCAGGTGGTGGAGCCTGGTGGTGGCTGTTTTCCCGGAGCCCCCAAGAGCAGGTCCTGGCTCGCCAATCCGCTTTCCTGACTGCTGTGGAGGAGCGTGACTGGGAAAAGGTTCGCAGCATGCTGACCGATGATTACATGGATGACTATGGCCATGATCGCGACAGTGCTGTGGAGGATGCCTCCTTGGTGCTGAGAAGCTTTTTCCAGCTGTCGTTGAGCCCTCAGCTGATCAAAGTGCAGGCTGTTCCAGACCTGGGCATGGTGGTCATGAAAATTCGCATGGAGGGCCGCGGGGCTGGTCTGAGTGAGAGCATCGAGGCTCAGGTGAATGGTCTGCAGGAGCCCTGGTTTTTCCACTGGCATAAAAAGGGCCGCTGGCCCTGGGACTGGCGGATTGTTCAAATCCACAACGATGGCCTGCAATGGTTGAATCCGTCTGGCCTCTAGGGAGGCTGGGAGTGCCACATCCTTTGAGTTCAAAAGAAGAAAAGCTTGTTTCTGGTGGCTGGCGGTGATTTGCTGACAAAACAGCCATAAGCTGTATTCACACTGCCCATACAAAAACCTCGATGGAAACTGCCGCCGAAATCGAATCTCCAGCGAACAGCAGCGCAGCTGAAGATCGGATCTTGGTCGAGAGGGCTCAAGCGGGCGACACGCGTGCTTTTGACGAACTCGTGCGCAAATACACCCCAAAACTTTATGGGTTGGTGTACAACATGACGGCGAACCGGGATGACACTGCGGACCTTCTGCAGGAGATCTTCGCCAAGGCCTACCGCTCGCTGAAGCGGTTCATGGGGAAGTCCTCCTTCTACACCTGGATTTATTCCATCTCGGTGAACATGACCTTAAACTTCCTCAAAAAGCGAGGGAGATACTCCAAAGTCAGCCTCGACGATGTGGATAGCGGGATTCAGAACGACCCGGACTTCATCAAAATCACCACCGCGAACCGGGACACGGTTCGCGAGGTGAATATTCACGAATTGCAAAAAAGATTGAACGATGCCTTGATGCGGCTGTCTGAGGATCACCGGACTGTCGTCACGCTGTATGATGTGCAGGGTCTTCAACACAATGAAATTGCGAAGATCCTGGGCGTCTCAGAAGGCACGGTCCGCTCCAGATTGTTCTATGCACACCGCCTGTTGCAGGGATATTTGGAGGACTTGGTCAAGTAACTGCTTCATTCTCAAACATCAACGATCGCCAACATTCCCGCGGAACCTACACCACCTAAACCCATGAGCGAATTCGACAACCTTCAGAGACTCATTCGATTGAAGAGGTACGAAACCCCGGGGGAAGATTTTGTGGATGACTTTCTGGCTTCTTTTCACCAGCGGCAGCGTGCTGAACTGCTGCGTCAGTCTGCGCGGGGGCTTCTCTGGGAGCGGCTTACCACTTTCTGGGACGATTTAGTTTCACCTCGCTGGACTGCTGCTGCGCTGACCGCTTGTGTGGCGATTTTGGCGGCTTGGGGAACGGTCAAAGTCACTGGGTCTGGGTCGGCTGGCACTTTTCAAGACATGCTGGCTTCTGCAGAGTCCTCCGTGCCTGCTTCTCTGGCATCCCTTCCTCCCATCGCTGTTGAGAGTGAATTGATCCGCGAAGTGGAAGAAGGCCGTCAGCTTGAGATCGAAAGCATCCTGCTGAGCCGTCATTTCGAGAGTGATGAGGTGCTGTCTGCGGATGATCTGAGCGAAGTGGTCAGCGTTTCCAGTGCAGCACTTCCTGTCTCCGTGGAACTCGCGCCTCTTTCAGGCTCAGTCCGCTAGGGCTTCTTCAGACTTTTCCAATGATGGAAAAGTCGAGATCACCCAATCCCTTGTTTACACCCGCTCGCATGGCTTCTGCTGTGCACTCAAGAGCGGGTGTTTCCTTTCCGCCTTGCTTAGCCAATTCCAGGGCAAAATCAGCGTCTTTCAGCATGTTGATGAGGGAGAAATGAGGCTCGAAATCATCGTTCATGATCGCCGGAAGCTTCATGCCGATGAGCGTGCTGTAGTTCGCGTTCGATTCGAGCGCCTTCTTCAAGGCCTCCAGCGGCACGCCTTGGCTGCGGGTGATGGCTGCAGCCTCTGACAAGGCTTTGACGGTCACGCTGGTGATGAGATTGGTCACGATTTTCAGCACCATCGCATCACCCACGGCTCCCAGGTGCAGGATGCTTGAGGAGCTGGCCTCCAGAACGGAACGTGCATCTTTCAGGGTTTGAGCATCACCCCCAACGTAGTAGCAGAGCTTGCCATTCTGGGCCGCCATCTTGCTGCCAGTGAAAGGGGCATCCAAAAACCGGGCGCCGCTGCCCTCAATGAGCCGTGCTGCTGCCAGAGTGGCTTCTTTGCTCACGGTGGCATGGTTCATCACGACGTGGTCGGACGTGAGTGCCGGCAGCATGTTTTCCACAGCCTCCAGGAGAGCCTGATCATCCCGCACAAAGATCTGAATCACACGGGCGGCCCTGGCAACCTCCTGCGGGCTTTCTTGAGCACCTTCGACGGCTTGCCCTGTACGGCTCCAGACACGAACTGAAAAGCCTTTTTGACGAAGGTTTTCAGCCACCCGGCTGCCAATGATGCCCATGCCAAGAACGCCGACGCAGAGAGGAGAGGAATTCATGTCCCATGAAAGCCAGAAGCAGCCAGCTGGAAACTGAAAACCTCGTCTCCGTGATCCTGTCTCTCACCCTTTCTTGACTATCTCGGACGACTCTTGACCATGCACGCTGTCATGCCTCCCTTCCGCACGCTCTTCACCCAGCTCAAAGCTGAACTGCAAAAAGCCATTGTAGGCTATGATCAGCTTCTCACGGATGTCTTGGTGGCTGTTTTTGCGGGTGGCCATGTGCTTCTTGAGGGCGTTCCCGGGCTGGGAAAAACCTTTCTTGTTCGCACTCTTTCCCAGGTGATTGGCCTGGAGCCGGGGCGAGTGCAGTGCACGCCGGACCTCATGCCGGCGGACATCCTGGGCACCCACATCGTGAACGAGAACGAGCATGGCCGCCGGGTCATGTTTTTTGAGAAGGGGCCAGTTTTCAAGAACCTCCTGCTGGTGGATGAAATCAACCGGGCTACGCCCAAAACCCAGGCGGCTCTGCTCGAGGTCATGCAGGAGCGTGCCGTGACTGCGGGCGGTGACCGGCATGCCCTTCCTGATCCCTTCTTTGTGCTCGCCACGCAGAACCCCATGGAGATGGAAGGCACGTATCCTCTGCCGGAAGCTCAGCTCGACCGCTTCATGTTCAAGGTGCGTGTTCCTTTTCCTGACCTGGATGCCTTGGTGGAGATCAGCCGCCGCACGACAGGCTTTTCGGAGCCGAAACTGAGCACCCTCATGCACGGTGCGGATCTCACCCGCATTCAAAAGGAACTGGCCGAACTGCCTGTGGCGGACCCGGTCGCCCATTTTGCCAGCCGACTGGTGCTCGCCACGCATCCGGATCAGCCTGGAGCCTTGCCTGAAGTGCAGCGTTTTGTGGCTTATGGCAGCAGCCCGCGC
The DNA here is from genome assembly GCA_937941745.1 of uncultured Prosthecobacter sp. Taxonomy (GTDB): domain Bacteria; phylum Verrucomicrobiota; class Verrucomicrobiia; order Verrucomicrobiales; family Verrucomicrobiaceae; genus Prosthecobacter. The sequence goes on from CALDGV010000664.1 coordinate 6,740, forward strand.
GGCTTGCAGAGCCTGATTCGTGGAGCTCGTGTGCTCGCCGCAGTCCAGGGAGCCACCGCCGTGAGTACGGAAGACATTCGCGCCATCGCTCACGTGGCGCTCAGGCACCGCATGATCCTGAACTTCGAGGGGGAAGCTCAGCAGATCAAGGTGGATGACCTCATCACCAAGCTTCTGGAGCAGGTCAAAACACCGGCTCAGCAGGCAGCTTGAGCCAGGTGATCAGGTGATCCTGGGCTGGGGCACGAGGTGTTCGGCCTCCTTCGCGGCTTCAGCACGGCGGGCTGCCGTCGCGGCTGCGTTTTCCTGCTCAATCTCGCGGCACCATCCCTTGATTTCGAGCTCGTTGAAGATCTTGCCGATCACACGGCGGAGCAGGCCTTTGAGATTCGGCATTTCCACCTCCGCCAGCGCCCTGATGGCGGCTTCCTTGTAGCTTTCCAGAAGCACGTTGGACTTCTCATAAGCGCCGGTTTCCTCTGCCCAGGCACGCACCGTTGGCTTGTCCGGCAGCGTGGTGGCCTGCCCGTTCCAGAGGGCCTCCATGACTTCTTTGACCTGGCCCTGTCCGCGCTCACGCAGCAGCGCCAGGATGATGCTGGGTCGGATGCTCACCTCATTGTTGGCGGCGGAGTCATCGCCGAGGTCGTCGAGGTCGTCACGGATCTGGTAGGCGATGCCGAGGTTTTCCGAGTAGGTGTGCAGCACATCCGCGGTCTCTTCGAGCTGACCAGCCATCGCGGCTCCGATTTTCAGGGCGACTTCAAAGGCTGGTGCAGTCTTGCTGCGGAAGATTTCCAGCACCTGGGTGCCATTGAGCGCCACCGGATGGTTGTTCCAGAGCAGTTCGGCTCCCTGGCCACGGCAGAGCTCACGCTGGCCTTCAGCGGCTACCTTGAGGCACGCCGTGCGCAGGTGGCTGGCGCACTTCATTTCAGCCAGCAGGCGGTAGCCTTCGCCAATCAAAAGATCGCCGACGTTCAAGGCGACGCCGATGCCGTGCTCGGAATGCAGGGTGGGTTCGCCGTAGCGCTCAGCATCGTTGTCCTCAATGTCGTCGTGGATGAGGGAGGCCTTGTGGAAGGCTTCTACGGAGATGGCGGCAAGCTTCAGATCGTCTGAAATGGGGCCTTCGGGATCCTCCCGCAGCGCCTGATAGGCCGCGATGGTCAGGAACGGCCTCCAGCGCTTGCCGGCGCGGGCGAGCCATTCACGGGCGATCTCCTCCGTTTTGCAGGTGGGCTTGCCCAGCAAGGTGTCGAGGGCTTCGGGCGTGAACCAGTTCTTCACCTCGTCGTGAAGCGCGTTGAGGTTCAGGCGGCGGGTCCTGTCCTCGCTGGTCAGGTGGATGTAGTCCCACACCCAGTCCACATCCACGGTGGTGTCGATGCAATCATCCTGCAGGAGCGGCACGGCGACGGCGGGAATGGCGGCTGCCTCGACGTAGGGGAAGGTGCGTTCGAGGACCGATAGGCAGGAGATGCCGACGATGGCCTCGATCTTGCCTGTCTGAATCAGGGACATGACGATGGCGCTGCCCTCGGCGACCAGAACGGCGTAGCCAAGCTTTTCTGCCTCGTTTTGGAAGTCCTGGATGGAGCAGAGGCCGCATTGTTTGCAGAGCAGTCCGAATTCATCGAAGGGCGCAGGACACTTGCTCTCCACCCGCAGGCACTTCGGCATCAGCAGCAGGCGTTTTTCAAAGGGCACGCTGGCCAGCGATTCGCGCCAGGTTTCGTTCGCCAGCAGCACGCCGGTGTAGTCGCGGTAGGTCTGTTCGATACCGTAAATCGCCAGGATCTTTTCTGTGTGCACCTGGAGTTCATCCAGCGGCACTGGCGGCACGAGCCGGTTCTGCTCCTGGTATTCACGGACCGATTTCAGGACGTGATCGCGGTCCTGCTTGGTCTGAGGAATGTTTTTCTTGGGCGGACGGACACGACGTGTCAGGCCTGGAATGACCGGGGGCAGGGAGGCAGAGCGGACGGCGACCGTGGACATGGGGGGAACGGAGAGCTAGGGGGCGGGAAGCAGGGAGTAAAGCCCGGGTCGGAAAGCTGGGCGCTTTTCTAACCGTGGCGCTGGCGCTTGGTCTTGCAAGGATTGCGCTCCATTGCGCCAAAATTGTCCATCCTGAGCGGCTCCACAGGGCTTCAGGCCGGTGGACCCTCCATGGCAGAGAGGTCGCGATGGTAATAGACCTTGATGTATTTCATGCCCTTCCGGTCGTCATAGCCTCGCTCCAGCATCGGCTGGGCTTCGTCAGCGGCGTGGCCGGGTTTCACATGAATCTCCACACCGGTGTCGAGCTTGAGGACTGCGCTCAGGCGTTTTTTGGCCTTGGAAACGTCC
>CALDGV010000665.1 GCA_937941745.1 uncultured Prosthecobacter sp.
CTCTACAGCTTGGGCAGACGTGGATTTCCAGAACGGCATCAATCTCAATGTCACTACAGGAACGACAAACCGGACCATCACAGTGAGTGACAATGGCAACACAGGCCTGGACTATGCGACCATCTCGGGAGTTATCAGTAATGCAGGCGCAGGTATCGGTGGAGTCCTGAAAAACGGAGCAGGTTCTCTTATTTTAGGAAACGCCAACACCTACAATGGCAGTACAACACTCGCTGATGGCTCTCTCTTTGTCTCCTCGATCGGCAACAGCAGCGGCACCGCTTCCAGCAGCGTTGGTGCCAGCGGTGGCACGCTCACGTACAATGGGAACACGACGCTGAACCTCCTGTACGTTGGAAATGGCGAAACAGCGACACGCCCCGTCACCATCACTACTGCTTTGACGGCCGCAAGAACCCATCGCCTGGATGCCTCCGGCAGCGGTCCGCTGATTTTGGACAACTTTGCGAACAATAAAACGGGCAACTTTGCGCTCCTTTTCGAACTGCGAGGCCAGAATACGGATGGCAACGCGATCAATTCCATCTTCTCTGATGGTACCTCTGGAGGTGCAACCAACATTCTCAAGGCGGACGGTGGTGTCTGGATTCTGGCCAACTCCGCCAACACTTTCACGGGGGGGATTCGTGCGGACGGCGGACTGCTGGGTTTGTCATCGAATGGGTCAACTGGTGCACTGGGCTCTCTTGCGCCAACAACGGCAGCAAGCAGCAACAGTACAACGGTAACCGTGGCTAGCACGACTGGGCTCAAGCCGGGGATGTGGGTTAACGGACCTGGTGTTGGTTACGGTGATTACATCGTTTCCATCACCAACGGCACTCAGTTTGTGATCAGCACTGCACGGACCATTACTTCAGGCTCTCAGCTGCAGTTTGGCGGAATCGGCATGTCCAACGGCGGTATTTTTGCCACCGATGCCACCGCCGGCCTGACCCTCACTCAGCCAATCACTTTGAACAACAACACCCAGAACGTTTTTGCAGGTGCAGGAAACATCACGCTCAACGGCGCGCTCCAGCTTGTTGCGGGCAATAATGCGATCACGCTGAGCAGCAATTTGGAAAACGGAGCCAAGCTGACCATCAACGGACCATTCTTCAACTACAAGGCGAACGACCAGACGCTTAACTTCCGAGGCACCTCTGACATTGATCTCAACAGCACCATCACCAACGCCACCAACGGCACCAACACCACAAGCCTCAACATTGCCATCGCCAGTGACAAAACTTTCACCATTGGAGGTGGATCACCAAACACCCATACAGGAACGACTTCTCTTACGAACGGCACGCTAAGAATTGGCAAGGTGGGGGCCTTCGGTGCAGGAACATTTGACATCGCCGGCGGTACTGTGATGGCTGATTTGGCGCTTACTGGCACCAACAAAATCACCAACATAACCCGCTTCACTGGCAGCCCATCTCGTCTGTCTGGTACTAACTCGATTGAGCTGGGTGGCAGCACCGTCCTCACCGCAAGCCGAAATGTCGAAAACAACCTTTCTGGCGGTGCTGAGCTCATCATTTCAGGGGGCATCACCAACTCTGCTGCATCTACGCTGACAATCTATGGCTCCGGCAACACGGTCATCAACTCGGCCTACAATGCCGGCACGGGGGCCAGTGGGCTCCAGATGGCAGGCACGGGGATCGTCACGATGACAGCCGCCTCGACTGCCACTGGGGCGCTGACGGCAAGCCGTGGCACAATCAGTCTGGAAGGTGGTGCGGGCGCTTGGACAGCGGGTACCATTACCCTCAACACCAACGGTGTTCTGCGTCTGGATAACAGCGTCAGCAACAACAACGACCGTCTTGGAACGGGTGCATTCGCCATGCAGGGAGGTGTTTTGAACCTCATCGGGAACAACACTGCCGAGGTGGCGGGTGCCATGACTGTGAACGGAATCATGGGAACCATCAACATGAGCGGCAGCGGCAGCAATACCCTGACTTTTGCCTCCATGAATTTCGCCAACTCCGGCTCTTCATTGGATCTTACTGGTATCTCTGGTCTTGGTGCCACCAACAAGCTCCTGGTGAGCGGTGCCATCCAGGTGGGCGGAGCAAACTGGACCAATGCTATCCTGCCGAGAGCCTTGATCACGGGTGACTTCGCCAGTTATGATCTTGCGAACGGGATCGTGCCGTTTGGTGCCTACAATTCTTCCAACAATCTCAACAGCGCAGCCTCCACGGACACCATGGAAGTGACTGCTTCAGCAGGTCTTGCGGCGGCCAAGACGCTCAATGCAATCAAGATATCCGGTTCAGGACTGACAGTGGGCAGTGCTGGCGTCAATACTACGCTGACTGCAGGCGCGCTGCTTGCCACGGGTGGCAACAACAGTTTCAATGGTGGAACTTTGAGCCTTGCGCAGCAGGGCTGGATCCAGGTCGATGCAGGTTCAACGCTTGGCATGAACGCCTCCATCATCGGTAACACCATCAACAAGGTTGGAGCGGGCACCCTGACGATCAGCGCACCAACTTACCACAACACGACCACCAACATCTCAGGCGGCACGATTGTTCTGAATAGTGGCATGAACACCCTCTTTGCCAATGGAGCCGGTGTACCGGGCCAGCTGACCTTGGATCAAGGCGCTACTCTCGACCTCAATGGCAACAACCAGTATGTGGGACCATTGACCAATACGGGAGCTGGCTTTGCAGGCAGTGCAGGCTCCATCATTTCCAGCACAGGCACCCCGCTGTTTGTTTTCCGCGATGGAGCAACCTTTAGCGGTAACATTTCAGGCTCCATCAATCTTGGGCGCATTGGCACTGGCACCCAAGTCTTCAATTCGGCTCAGTCAGTTGCCGGAGGGCTGACCCTGATGGGGGGCACGACACGCCTCAGTGATGACGCCACCCTGCTGAACATCACAAGCCTGGACGTTAATTATGCCACGCTTGAGCTGCACAACAATGCCAGTCTGCAGATCCAGCTCGGCGATCGTATTGCGGATTCCCTGCCCATCACCCTTCGTGGAGGTACAATCACGTTCAATGGACGCATCAGCACCATGGCAACTGAGACGCTGGGTGCCATAACCGCGATTGAAGGTGTCAGCTCGATCGTGGCCAACACTGGTGCAGGAACCATTGCCGCAGCGGATCTGACCATCGCCT
>CALDGV010000666.1 GCA_937941745.1 uncultured Prosthecobacter sp.
GCTCAAGCGAGGGATCGCGGCCTCATCGGCTTCAACTACCGCCTGCCGCTGATGGTGTGGGCGAATGTGAGCCTCGACACCGAGGGCGACGCGCGCTTCACGCTCGCGAAGCGCTTCCAGCTCACGCCGCGCCTCGGCGTGTGGGGCGAGGTTTTTTACGACACCGGCACGCAGTGGGAGTGGACGACAGGCGCCGACTACACGCTCACGCGATCCACCTCGCTCACCCTTTCCTACCACAGCGACTACGGCCTCGGTGCCGGCGTGCTGTTCAGATTTTGACGGCCCATGGCCTTCAAAGACCAAACCCCAACACATAACACACCATGAAAACACTGCTCACCACCGCCCTCATCGCCCTCGCCGCCACCGGCTTTGCCGCTGACAAGCCTTACCCGCTCGACACCTGCATCGTCAGTGGCAACAAGCTCGGCAGCATGGGCAAGGTCGTCGTCAAATCCCACGAAGGCCAGGAGATCAAATTCTGCTGCAAGCCCTGCGTGAAGAAGTTTGACGCGAATCCGGCCAAATACCTCGCCAAGCTGAAGAAGTAAGGCATTCATGAAAGGGCATTGCCAGGGCATGCTTTCTACTGGCTAAATGGAATCCGCTCTACAGTTCAGACATGCTTTGAAGTGCCTGTGAGAAGCAGTCGCTGATCTCGCGCCACGCTCCGGCATGTCCACTTGGCTTGTCGCTGTGAGGAAGATGCTCTTCCTTTCTGTCCGATTGCTGAATCGAGATGCTGGAGGCATCAAGCTTCTTCAAGCTTCTGAAAGGTCTTCCATGGGGATGCTTTCTAGCTGTAGTCTTTCGGTCATGCGCAAACTTTTCTCGCTGCTCGTTTTGCTGCCTTTGACCTTGCTGGCACAGCCGCAGGTCCGTGTCGAGTCGATGCCCGAGGCTGGCATTCAACCGCAGGTGATTGTCTCCACTTCCGGGGTTGTCCATCTGGTCTATCTTTTGGGTGATCCCAAGGCTTGTGACATCCGCTACACCACACGCAGACTGGAAGGGGGAGCCTGGAGTCCTCCGATAACCGTCAACAGTGAGCCAAGCTCCGCCATCGCCATGGGGACCATCCGAGGTGCGCAGATCGCCCTGGGGAAAAGTGACAGCGTGCAGGTCATCTGGAATGGCAGCACGGCTGGCAAAAAAGAGCGGATGATGCGCGCTCCGCTGCTGCATGCCCGGCTGCAAACCGGCTCGAAAGCCTTCAGCGCACAGCAGGATCTGATGGGGGACACCACCGCTCTGGATGGCGGCGCCTCCATCGCCGCGAATGACCAGGGCCACGTCCGTGTCATCTGGCATGCCGCGCCTGCCGGAACGCAGGGAGAAAACTCCCGTCTCGTCTATGTGCGATCCTCGAATGATGATGGCCTCAGCTTTTCGGTTCCACAGCCTCTGAATCAGCAAAAGCCTGGGGTCTGTGCCTGCTGCTCTCTCCGCGCGCATCTGGCAGCCGATGGCACGCTGTCCGTTCTCTACCGCGGTGCGCCTGAGCCGATGTCTCGCGGCATGGTTCTGCTCATGCATGAGGCTGGCCAAAGCACTTTGACGCCTTTGGACGACTGGCGTGCTGCCATTTGCCCCATGAGCAGTGCCAGCCTGCTGCCTGCCAGTTCATCACTTCGCGCCGCCTGGGAAAATGATGGCCGCATTGTTCTGAGCCAGTTAGCAGTTCCAGGCAGCTCGGTGCGTAAAATCGGGCCCAAAAATGCCAAGCATCCTGCGCTGGCCCTGAACACAAGGCAGCAACTGCTGATTGCGAGTGTCATCGGCTCAGGTTGGAACAAGGCTGGCACGTTGCACTGGGAATTGCTGGACCATGATGGCAAGGTCACAAGCTCCGGAGACGGAGGGAAGCTGCCGTTGTGGAGCTTTGCCGCTGCGTATGCATGTCCAGATGGCAGCTTTGTCATCCTGCACTGATGCTTTGCCAAGGCGAATTACATCAGCCGCAGTCGCAATCCATGCAGCCGTGCGTGGCGCAGGCGCGGCAGGTGCGTTCTAGCTGCTCGCGCAGCTTGCGGCGGGCTCGCAAGAGACGCACGTTGATCGTGTTCACACGCTCGTTTGCCACCGCGGCAATTTCTGTAGGGGATTCGCCGCCGAGATCCACGCGTCGGAGCAGCTCTGCGTCACCTGCTGGCAGCTCGGGCAGTAGTCGCAACACGCACTGGCAGATCGCTTTTTCATCCTCGGGTGAAGGCGACTCCGGCCACTCCTGCGCGAGTTTTTCCAGCGCGGAGTCACGCGTCGTCTTCCGCCGATGCGCATCGATGATGGCATGACGCAGCACGCGGTAGAACCAGGTGACGACGCCTTCCGCGTCGTCGGGCACGTTGTCCGCCTTCATCGCCTTGAGCAGGCATTCCTGCACGATGTCAGCGGCCAGTTCCGGGTCGCCGGTGCGGGAACGGACAAAGCCCACAAAGGCATCGAGATGGGCGAGCAGCGGATCAGCATTCATATTGCCAACATAAGCGGAGAGCGTGTTGATTTCATGCTGTAACAGATTTCAGGCTCGTGCGTGAGCGGTTCATGAAGGCCTCAAACGGCTCTGTTTCCAACTCATCTCCCCATGAAAAGCCATTCGTCCCCATCCTGCTGCCATTCAGCACCTGAACCCGCCGCGCCGGCCTGCTGTCACAAGCAGCCGAAAGCGCCGCCGCCCTCCTGCTGTCACGCGGAGCCTGCCCAAGAGGCGCATGCCTGCCATCTGCATGGGCACCACCATGACGCCAGCGTGAAACCCTCCGCCACGGCGAAGTATTTCTGCCCGATGTGCCCGGGCGTGGAGTCCGACAAACCGGGCATCTGCCCGAAGTGCGGCATGGCGCTGGAGCGCAATCCGGCCTTTGGCCCGGCGGATGATGCGGAGGATGATGCGGAGCTGCGTGACATGAGCCGCCGTCTCCGCTGGAGTGCGGTGCTGACGCTGCCCGTCTTTGTTACGGCGATGGCGCACCTCGTGCCCGCGTGGAGCCATGCTGAATGGGCTAATGGCAACGCCACGCGCTGGATGCAGCTCATCCTCTCGACACCCGTCGTGCTTTGGGCCGGATGGCCGTTTTTTGAGCGTGCGTGGGTTTCGCTGCGGCATCGCAGCATGAACATGTTCACACTTATCGCGCTCGGCGTCGGCGCGGCGTATG
>CALDGV010000667.1 GCA_937941745.1 uncultured Prosthecobacter sp.
CTGCACCGGCTGACGACGGAGACGAGCGCGCAGCAGCGGGATGAACGGGTGCGGGAGCTGGAGGTGGCGGACCAGGCGGTGGTGCGACTGGCGAATCAGGCGGCACGCACACCCTATGCGGAGGAGTGGCGGCGACTGGCGGCGGCGACGCAGGCCTTTTCCTCCCGGGCGCGGGCGGCCTTTTCCAGCCCGGGTGCCGTGTCACCAGAGGTGATGGAGTCACTCTTCGACAGCCATGAGGAGGTGGTGAAGCTGATCCATGACCTGATCCTGCAGAGCAGCCGGCACCTGATCGAGGTGGATGAGAAGATGAGCCTGCAGCTGAAGGATCTGGCGGATGAATCCGCGCTGCTGCTGGGGTCCTGCTTTCTGCTGGCGGCGCTGTGCGCAGCGGGCACGGTGGCCTACGTGCGGCGGAGCATCCGGCGGATCGAATGGCAGACGGATGAGATCAACCGGGTGTCCTGGCACATGCTGCAGACGCAGGAGGAGACGGCGCGGCGCTTTTCCCATGAGCTGCACGATGAGCTGGGGCAGTCGCTGGCGGCGATCCGCTCGAACATCACCTCGATGAACCGGGAGGACCTGGACGAGCGCCGCTCAGACTGCCTGGAGATCGTGGACGGAGCGATTTCCAACGTGCGCGAGCTTTCCCAGCTGCTGCGGCCGGTGATCCTGGATGATTTCGGGCTGGACGCAGGCCTGCGCTGGCTGACCGAAAAATTTGGCCAGCGAACCCGCATCCGGGTGACCTACGAATCGAACCTGGAGGGACGCCTGCACAGTGACACGGAAACGCACCTTTTCCGCATCGCGCAGGAGGCGCTGACCAACATCGCCCGCCATTCCCAGGCGACGGAGGTGGTGATCCGGCTGGAGGCGCTGGCGAAGGAGGTGCGCCTGATGGTGCAGGACAACGGCGGCGGGCTGGCTCCCCACCGGCAGGAATCCAAGCACAGTCTGGGCCTGATCGGAATGCGCGCCCGGGCCAGGGAATGCGAGGGAGTGCTGCAGCTGGAGGCGGTGGAGCCGCACGGACTGCGCGTGATCGCCAAGGTGCCCCGGAGGGCAGCGGAGGCACCGGAAGCCTGAGCTTCAACGCCCGAAAGGCCAGGCGGACATGAGCCAGATGCTGGGGGTGTGATTGGCCTCCCACTTGTCGCCACCGCGACGCTGAACGGTCTGCTCCATGAAGCCGACCTCAAGCCGGGTCGTCGGGCTGAGCTTGCGGCCCAGGCCGATGAAGGCGCGGTTTTGATCGAAGTGGTTTTTGACGATGTTGCCGCCAAAGTTCAGGAACACTTCATTCCACAGGGCGAGGTAGGTTTTCTTGTCAGCGGTCAGCGGAATGGAGGTGCGCAGCAGATAGCGCACGCGGTTTTCGAGCCGCCAGTTCCGGGTGTCACCATCGGCATGCTGCGCCTCGATCCAGCGCTGCTCCAGGCGCAGGCGGTGCTGCCATTCGAGGCCGAAGAGCTGCATCTTGTAGGTGACCTGCTCCCACAGGCGGTGCTCATCAAACTCCTGGGCGACAGGCAGCTCCCCATACGGATAGGTCTTCACATACCCGTAGCCGGCGCTCACGGTGACGCTGGGGCTGAGGGTGTAGTTGATGCCCGGCCGGATGAGGAGCTGCTGCCATTCGTCCCCCCAGTCTTCACGACGGTTTTGAATCTCGAGGTGAAGGCCCCAGGGGGTGTTGAAGAGAGGATGATCGCCGACGTAGTTGATCCAGAGGTTGTAGTTGTCGGCATGCTGGTCGGCCCTGGCGGTGCTGAGGGCGAG
>CALDGV010000668.1 GCA_937941745.1 uncultured Prosthecobacter sp.
ACGTGCTCTTCGCCGCGCGTGATCGCTGTGGCGATGCGATGGACCGCATCCGCGCCGTGATCAGCCGCGATACATGGCTCGTGCAGAACTACAACACCAGCCTCTCGCGGCTGAACTGGTCCGGCTACAAGGAAGCCAGCTATCCCGGCATGCCCCTGCTGCGTGTGCTGAATGAATCCGGCGGTCTCGACACCTTCCAAGCGCAGTGGCTGAAGCCGAATCGCCCCGAGATCGAGTTTTACGACCTCAAGACCGATGCACTCGGCCTGCATGACGTTTCACAGCATCCCGATCGAGCCACCACCATCGCCAAGATGCGCGGAGAACTCGATGCGTGGATTCAATCGAGTGGAGATCGCGGAGCGAAGGGCGATCCACCCACCGAGCCGACGATGGATCAAATCCTCAAAGACAAGCGAGCCGATTACCAACGCACCTGGAAGACACGCCTCAAAAACCCCGAGCCCACCGATGCCGAACGCCTCGCCTGGTGGATGAAGAGCTACGGGCTGGATTGAATGGAAGATAGGTGCCCTGGCGCTCGTTCGCAGCCATCCCATGAAGCTGTCTCGCGTCCTCATTCTCCTTTCGTCATTCATCATTCCGCATTCGTCCTTTTCGGCGCAGCCGAACCTCATCTGGATCATGGCGGACGACCTCGGTTATGCCGATCTCGGCTGCTACGGGCAGAAGGTCATCACCACGCCGAACATTGACCGCATGGCGAAGGAGGGCATGCGTTTCACACACTTCTATGCCGGTGCGACGGTGTGTGCTCCATCGCGCAGCGTGCTGATGACGGGTTTGCATCACGGCCACACGCGCGTTCGTGGCAATGCAGGTCAGCAGAACCCGGCGGCGCAGGCTTTGAAGGAGGGCGATGTCACGGTGGCAGCCGTTTTGAAGAAAGCGGGCTACAAAACCGCGCTCATCGGCAAATGGGGCCTCGGCAATGTGGGTGCGGCGGAGAGCGGCCTGCCGCGCAAGCAGGGCTTCGACTACTTTTATGGCTACCTGAGCCAGCACCACGCGCACAACCACTTCCCCGACTACCTCTGGCGCAATGAGAGCAAGGAGCCGCTTTCAAACATCATCGTGCCCGTCGGCGAAGATGGCGCGGGTTATGCCACGGAGGCGATCCATTTTGCCGATGACCTTTTCACCGATGAGGCGCTGAAATTCGTCACGGAGAACAAAGCCGCGCCTTTCTTTCTCTACTGGAGCATGGTCATCCCGCACGCGAACAACGAACGCGGGCGCATCCTCGGCGATGGAGCGCATGTGCCCGACTACGGTCCCTACGCGGACAAAGACTGGCCGAAGCAGGACAAAGGCCAGGCGGCGATGATCACGCGGCTCGACAGCTATGTGGGGCGCATGATGGAGCACCTCAAAACACTCGGCCTCGAGGAAAACACGCTCGTCATCTTCACCAGCGACAACGGCCCGCACAACGAGAGCAAGCACGACCTGGAGCGCTTCGATCCCAACGGCCCCTACACCGGCATCAAGCGCAGCCTCACCGACGGCGGCATCCGCGTGCCCTTCATCGCCTGGTGGCCGGGCAAGGTGAAGCCCGGCAGCGAGTCAGCGCATGTCGGCTATTTCCCGGACTGGCTGCCCACCGCCGCCGAGCTCGCCGGCGCCCCCACACCGGAGAAGACGGACGGCATCAGCCTCGTGCCCGTGCTCACCGGCAAGGCCGAGGAGCAGCCGAAGCATGAGTTCCTGTATTGGGAGTTTCACGAGGGCGGCTTCAAGCAGGCCGCGCTCTACCAGGGCCGCTGGAAAGGCATCCGCCAGGGCGGCCCGGACGCGCCCGTGCAGCTCTTTGACCAGCAAAACGACATCGCCGAGCAGACCAACGTCGCCGCCGAGCACCCGCAAATCGCCGAGAAAATCAGCGCCTATCTGAAAACCGCCCGCACCCCCCTGCCGGAGTGGGAGCCCGTCTGGAAAGCAGCGGGTAAGGGAAAAAAGAAGGGCTGAAGGAGACGGAATGCAGGCGTCGTCGCACCCCGGTAGCGCTGGAGCCAGATACATGACGCTGTTGCTGCAAGAGACAAAATTACCCGCCGCGTCCTCGACTGTGATTTTGAGAACTCCTTGCTAACTTAGAATGCTCTAATCCACGCCCGCACGACGCACCCAGCTTTCAAACGCTCGACGGAAACAGCTTTTGGTGTTTGGCGGGACATGTCCCGCCTTCACACTTGTCGTCCTGTGTGCTTTGTGCTCGGGCTACTTGCCGCTTGGCCGTTCTTGTCTGCCGCCACCGAAACGCATCTCGGCGAGCGGGCCTCCCTGAACGCGTGGAGCGAGGTCAAGCCCGCTGGGATTGGCTCTTCCCATTCATCGACACGAACAAGGACGGCAAGATCAGCCTGCGAAGCATGAGGCCTTTCAAGACTACAAGAAGCAGCATCCCGACTGGCAGGAACAGCTGCGCGCGCAGGCAACGAAGTGATTCTCACCACCGCTACTC
>CALDGV010000669.1 GCA_937941745.1 uncultured Prosthecobacter sp.
CGGGGGCGTCACCGCCAGCTTTGCCACTCTGGGCGACCTCATCATCGCCGAGCCCAAGTGCATGATCGGCTTTGCCGGTCCGCGAGTGGTCAAGGAAACCACTCACGCCGACCTGCCGCCGGGCTTCCAGACCGCTGAATTCGTGAAGCAGCACGGCCTCGTGGACATGATCGTCGAGCGCAAGGACATGCGTGCCCGGCTCGCTGGCGTCCTGCGTTATATGGCGCGTCCTGCCTGACGACAGGGTAAAAAACACCTTGCAAGGCTGCCTGCCATCCCGCAGACTCCGGCTGTTCCTGGTTCCCTCAGTGAGGTGAACCTCTGGTGTCCGCTCCGGTGTCCGGAGCTGTGGTTTCTGAAGGCGGCGTCCCTCACGGAACCCAATTCGACAGCGACAGGCCCCCCGGCCTGCATTCGAGCGGAGACCGCGGCGAGGCCGCTTTCTTTTTTTATTTGCGATCCCCGATCCCCAGCCAGGGTCTGCGCCCGTTTTTGTGCAGTCATTTCCAGGCCTGGTTCCCCTCATCCCTTCCTCCAGCAAGCAACCATGGCAGGTCACAACAAGTGGTCCAAGGTCAAGCACATCAAAGCCGTCGTCGATGTAAAGCGCGGCAAGGTCTTCTCCAAAATGGCGAAGGAGATCACCGTCGCTGCCAAGCATGGAGGTGGTAACCCTGATCTCAATGCCCGCCTGCGGAGCGCCATTCTGGCGGCCCGCGCTGCCAATGTCCCAAACGACAACATCGAGCGTGCCATCAAAAAGGGCACTGGCGAGCTGGGTGGGGTGGTGATTGAGGAGGTGACCTATGAGGGCTATGGCCCTGGTGGAGTGGCCTTCATGGTCGAGGTGGTCACCGACAACCGCAACCGTGCTGCCAATGACCTGCGGATTCTGCTTTCCAAAAATGGCGGCACCTTTGCTGACGCCGGCAGCGTTGCTTATCAATTCTCACGTAAGGGCGAACTTCGGTTGGAGAAAGGTGGCTTGTCCGAAGATGCCGCCATGGAGCTCGCACTGGAGTCTGGTGCGGATGATGTTCAGGACGGCGGTGATGAGTGGGTTCTCTACACGGCTACGGATCAGCTTTTCAATGTGGTGTCTGCCTTGAAGGAAAAAGGCATCACCGCCAATTCTCCCAAGCTCGTTTATCAAGCCAACACACCTCTTGTCCTGACTGACATTGAGACTGCCAAGACTGTCATCAAGCTTTATGACCTGCTGGATGACTACGACGACACCCAGAACGTGCATTCCAACTTCGAGATCGACGACAGCATTGCAGATTCTCTCGATTAATTTCCATCAATCACCCCATGAGCGACGACATCCAGCCCGAGGAACAGCCTAAAAAGAAGGTGGCCGCCAAGAAGGCAGCTGCCAAAAAGGCTGCTCCAGCGAAAAAAGCCGCCACCAAAAAGGCCGCTGTGAAGAAAACTGCGGTCAAGAAAGCGGCTGAAGAGCCTGTCATGGTAGGTGAGCTCGATTTCAAGCTGGATGCGCCAGCTGCAGTTGAAGCACCTGCACCCAAGGAGGCTGCTCCAAAGAAGACAAGGCGCACGGCCCTGCAGAAAAAAGCCTCGGAAATCCTTGCGAAGATGCAGGATTCGATGGCCACAGTGCACATTCCATCGCCAGAAGCTCCTGCCATCAAGGAGACTGTTCCTGAAGTCATTTCGGTCGCTCCAGCTGTTCAGGAACCGCAGGTGTCTCCAGTTCCTGCCGCGGTTCTGCCGAAATCTGAGCCTGCTCAGCCTGAAGATGCCGATGCGGATCTAGGCGCAGAACAACCGTCTGGAGACGCTGGCGATTCCGGCGGATCTCAGGAGCCGGGAAGAAAGAAAACCCGTTGGGAGCGCTGGAAAGAGCGTCGTGAACGGTTCAAGGCTGAAAAGCTGGCACGTCGTCAGGCTCAGCAGGGTTCCAATGGCAGTGCACCCACGAATGGAGGCCAGCCATCATCCAATGGCAGGCATCAGTTGCAGGAGGATGAGCCGCCCATGCCTGCAGAAGTCGTGCTCGGGCCGCCAGAAGCCGTGGAGGGAGTCCTGGAACTCAATCCCAAGGGGCATGGATTTCTGCGGACGCGTGAACGCATGTTTGTTCAGCACCCTGCGGATTCTTTCGTTCATGGCGACACCATTCGCCAGATCGGGCTGCGCGAAGGCATGCATGTCAAAGGCATCGCCCAGAAAGGGCCGCGCGGCCTCATGGTCACCAGCATCAGTGAAGTCAACGGAAGGGTGCCGGAGTCGGTTCGTGACCTGCCGCTTTTTGAGGAACTGAAGGCCATCAATCCGAACAAGCGCATTCAGTTTGAGACCACCAAGGAACGCATCACGACGCGCGTGATTGACATGTTCACACCCGTGGGCCGTGGCCAGCGTGGATTGATTGTTGCGCCTCCTCGCACAGGGAAGACGACCCTGCTTCAGCATATTGCTGAGTCCATCGTGCAGAACCATCCTGGCATGCATCTCATCATTCTTCTTGTGGATGAGCGGCCAGAGGAGGTCACGGAGTTCAAGCGCATCTTCGCCAACGCCGAGGTCTATGCCAGCTCGAACGATCAGGACGTGAAAAGCCACACGCGCATCGCGAGCTTCGCCATTGAGCGTGCCAAGCGCCTCGTGGAATGTGGTGAGCATGTCTTCATGCTCATGGATTCGATCACCCGTCTTGCGCGTGCCTTCAACAACGCCAAGTCCGGCGGTGCGACCATGAGTGGCGGCATGGCCGTTGGCGGCATGGAGATTCCGCGTCGTCTGTTCGCCGCCGCCCGCAACACTCGTGGTGCAGGCAGCCTTACCATCCTGGCCACTGCGCTCATTGAGACCGGCAGCCGCATGGATGATGTGATCTTCCTTGAGTTCAAAGGCACGGGTAACATGGAACTCGTGCTCGACCGCAAGCTGGCTGAGCAATACTACTATCCTGCCGTGAACATCTTCAAATCAGGCACGAGGCGTGAAGAGCTGCTCCTGCCTGCCTTCCAGCTCGATAAGATTCACATGCTGCGTCGCGGTCTTGCTGGCGGAAAACCGATCGATGCCATTCAGCGTGTGATCACCCTCTGTGAGCGTTATCCAAGCAATGCTCAGATGCTGGTCGATCTGCCTGGCAAGGCAGGCTGACAGCCTTCTTTAGCCTATCAAAAGCCTGCCCCACTCTCATGGCGGCAGGCTTTTTTTCATGCCAGAAGCTGTTCCGCGACCTTCGCGCCCTGATTGTCGGTGAGGCTGGCTGCCAGCCCATTGCGCTTGTAGGTGAGCTTGGTGTGGTCAAGACCGAAGACCTTCAGCAGAGTGGCGTGGTAGTCATAGTGCTTCACTTCATCAATGACAGCCTTGTGTCCAAAATCATCGGTTTCGCCGTGCACATGGCCTTTTTTGAAGCCGCCACCTGCCAGCCACATGCTGAACCCATAGGTGTTATGGTCACGTCCCCATTTTTCGTAGCCTGCGTCGTTTTGAAGCACGGGCAGGCGTCCCATCTCACCTCCCCAGTGCACAACGGTCGTATCAAGCAGGCCGCGCTGCTTCAGGTCGATGATGAGTGCAGCGCTTGGCTGGTCCGTGGCAGCACAGTTTTTGGGAAGAGAGGTGACCAGGGCGCTGTGCTGGTCCCAGGACTGGCCTGCATTCAGCACCTGGACATAGCGCACTCCACGCTCCACCAGCCGGCGTGCAATGATGCAGCGCGTCGCGTAATCTTTGGTGACTGGGTTATCCACCCCATACAGCTTTTTCACGTGTTCAGGCTCGCTGGAGATGTCGAGCGCCTCCTTGGCTGCGGTTTGCATCTTCGCTGCCAGCTCATAGCTGGAGATGCGGGCCTGGAGATCCAGTTCACCCGGATGTGAAGCGAGATGATCTTCATTGAAAGCCTTCAACAACGAGAGCTGGCGCGCCTGTGGGCTGCCTGCCAGTGAAGGAGGTGGGTCCAGGTTCAGGATTCGTGGCTCAGTGGGGCGCACGAGGGTGCCCTGGTAGAGGGCAGGCAGCCATCCATTGGTGTAATGCTCCCCGCTGAACGTGGGCAGGCCGCCTGGATGAGATAGCACCATGTAGGCGGGCAGTTCGTCGGTATCGCTGCCCAGGCCGTAGGTGAGCCATGAACCAATGGCAGGTCTTCCAGCAGTAATTCGGCCTGCATTCATGGCATAAAGCCCCTGAGCATGATTGCTCACACCGGAGGTCATGGAACGCACCAGGGTGATCTCATCGGCGACTTTCGCCAGGTTGGGCAGCAGTTCGCTGAGTTCCATCCCGCACTGCCCTTGCTTCTGAAACTTCCAGGGTGATCCAAAGCACTTCGAGGATGCCTGGGCCAGATTGTCGTACTTCACTTCACCTGGGAACTTTTGACCGTGATACTTCGTGAGCATCGGCTTCGGATCAAAAAGGTCCATCTGTGAAGGCCCCCCCATCATGAACAGGGAGATCATCGCCTTCGCCCGGGGCTCAAAGTGCGGCTTTTTCGGCGTCAGATCATAGCGGACATCGCCAAAGCTTTCAGGCTTCAAGGGCGCGGCCAGCAGCCCGTCCTTCTCGAGGAGGGAGGCAAGCGCGAGGGTGCCCAGGCCGAAGCCGTTGGCGTGCAAAAAATGGCGGCGAGAGCAAAGCTGCGAACGAAACATGGGGCCCATGGATACGTCGCCAGCAGGCCTTTTTTCACATCCTGCCGGACTTCAGGAGTCCTGCCGCAGGCTTTTCAGGCGGGTAGCGGATTCTGCCCAGTCGATTTCGTGCGGCAGTCGCTTGGAAAGTGCGGCGAGGGCGGCAGTGACGCCGGCGGCCTCGCCCATGGCTACCGAGTTGCCGGTGACACGGTAGCTGGCATGCGCAATGAAATCGCCGCTGATGTTCCGTCCGGCCATCATCAGACCATCAACATCCTTCGCGATGAGAGCCCTCAGCGGGATGTCATACGGCTTCACCTTCACGCCCGCATTGCTGTAGGCGGCCTTCTTGTTCGCCTCCTTGCTGAGCGCGTGGATGTCCACTGGGAAGGTTGGTCGCACCACCGCGTCGTCGTAGCGTGCTCCAGCGATGAGGTCCTCCTTGTTCACCACATAACGTCCAGCGATGCGGCGGCCGTCGCGCACGCCGATCTGCTCGGCAGTGGCGGCGATTTGCAGGCCTTCCCATGGCCCGCCGAGCTTGCGCAGGCCGTTGACGATCTTGTGCAGTTCTGCGCGCGCCTGGACGGTGGCCTCGGTGATTTTCGCGGCATCAAAGCAGGGCACGCCATACTGATGATTCATCATCACGAGGAGCAGGTCGTCCCGCACCTGCCATAGTGTGGGTTTGGAGTAGGACGGAAAGTGTCCGGTGCGCTGGATCTCGGCGAGCAGCGCGTCCTTGGCGATGCCATCGGCCTTGCTCGGGTCCGACTTATGGATGTAAGCCGCGAGGGCTTCCGCATCTTTGCAAACTAGAAGCGCATTCAGTGACATTGGCTGGCAGGGGCAGGCCTCCGCCTCGCCGTATTCAAAGCTGCATCCCGCAAGCGCGGCGAGGTCGCCATCGCCTGTGGTGTCGATGAAAACAGGGGCCCGCCAGGCCTGGCGGCCGCTTTTCGATTCCGTGACGGCAGTGGTGAGGCGTTTGCCTTCACGATAGGCGGCGCTCACACGGGTGTGGAGCTGGAATTTCACGCCCGCTTCTACAAACATCTCCTCCAGCAGCAGCTTCATGCCTTCCGGCTCATAGCAGACGCTTCCTTTGCTCGTGCCTCGGCGCATGTCGCGTTCCTCCAGCCGCTTCAGCAGCTCCTGGTTGAAGCCGGGCTTGTCAAAATCGAGCAGGTAGCCAAGCAGTCCTGCCGTCCACACTCCCCCAAGGCAGCCGCGCCATTCAAAAACGCGTACTTTGGCTCCTGCACGTGCCGCAGTGATCGCCGCAGCGATGCCTGCGGGCCCTGCACCGCAAACGATGACATCCGCGTCTTCCACAAGAGGCAGATCACGTGCCTCCTCGTGAAACTGGCCCGCGATGGCCTTTTCGACCTCGTTGGCAGAAAGCAGCCCGGGAGTGATTACTGCGCCCGAGAAGGCAGCACGAAGGAAAGACCGTCGGCCAAGTTCAGAAGAGGTGGGAAAGTTCATGAGACCACACCGTTTCATGCTCTCCTGATGACTCAAGCACGAATCACACTTGAATAAGACAGCCCGGGAAACAGTTTAAAAGCCTTCATCGCCCTCCCCCATTTCATGAAGATCTCATTCCTGCTGCTCGCCCTGCTCACGACCACCGCCTTTGCGGCGGTTGAGATCGATATGGAAAAGTTCGGTGAAAGCCTGGGGGGATGGAAGGCCCGCAAGGGGCGGGCGGCCGAATACGAGATTTCTGAGGCCATCTACCGAACCTATCAGCCGGAGAGCTCTCCATCACCTGATGGGGGGATTTTCGTCTCGATCCGCATTGATCATGTGCGTGGATTTATGGCCAGTGACGACCATGCCAGCCTTGAACTCAGTTTTGCCGCCGACGGCACCCTGGTCACTGCGCAGAGCAGCCTGGCGTTGCAGGGGCGTACCATCAGCAGCGAGCTGATCAAGGGAGGTGCTTCCGCCTCCACCTCCGTGGCTGCTCCCTATGTGGACCGTGCGGTGAAGATCGGCACGGATCTCGTCGCGGACCTGTCTTCCAAGCTCCTGCGCGAAAAAATTGTCGAGCCTGGCCGGGTGTCCTTCCCTGCCGCCATCCGCCATAACTACAACCTGCTTTTTCAGGCTGTGCGTGCCAAGCCCGAGGAACCCAAGATGACGGACGCCAAATCCCCGGAAGCCCTGCCAGAAAAGCAGCCTGAGCAGCCGCCCGAAAAACCTGCAGAAAAGAAGTCCGAGGAGGCGGTGAAGCCAGAAATCAAAAAGCAGGAGACCGTGGTGGATACCAAAACCGGCAAGCCCGTGCCTCTGCCCGAGGTGAAACCATACAACGGCACAGGTGCGCCGGCCACCCCGCTCCCCGACAAGAAGGAAAAGGACGACAAGTCAGGCCTGCTGAATGTCGGAGGGGATGTTCTGAAGCTGGCGCGTGATGTCGTGAAGGAGCAGGTAAAGTAGGATGGGGCGTTTCTGCTCAAGGCCGATCCATCCTAAATTTTGTCGTTTCAGGAAAACAGGCGGATCGCTATAAGCAAAGCCCTACACCTCAACCAACATGCCCAAAAAAAAGCTCAACATCGCCGTCGTCGGCCTCGGATTCGGGGCGGAGTTCATCCCCATCT
>CALDGV010000670.1 GCA_937941745.1 uncultured Prosthecobacter sp.
GCCGGGTGCTGCCGCTGCAGGACACCTTCACGGCAGATGCCACGGCGACGGGCAGCGGGCCGGTGACCTATGAGTGGCTGAAGGACGGCAAGGCCTTCAAGCCAGCGGTTTCGACGCCGCAGCTTTCCGTGCCAGTGTCGGCCTTGGGAAGTGCCGGCAACTATACGGTGAAGCTCAGCAGCCAGGGCGTGACTAACATCCATACCACAGCTCTGGCAGTGCTGAATCCGAACGTGCCGCGCGTGGTCGTCGGCAAAGGCAGGACGGCGACGCTGGCCTTTACGGCTTCGCCAAATCTGCCGCCCGTGGCCTGGAAGTTTGGTGCCACGCCTTTAAGCAACGGCGGCCGATATGCGGCTGCCACGACGAAGGCCCTGCAGATCAAAAACGTGGATGTGGCAGACAGCGGAGACTACTTTTTCAGCACTGGCGATTACGGCCCCTCTCCGGCGGTGAGGCTGCTCGTGGTGACTGCGAAGCCGGACTACACGGGGCAGGTGGTGACGCTGCCTGCGGGCATTGTTGGGGGCACCTATGACGAGCCTTTTCCGCTGCCTGCCGATCCGCTGAAGACACCGAACACCTTCGCCGCCGTGCTGCCTGCTGGATTGAAAATGGATGCCAGGACGGGCCGGATCACCGGAGTGCCCACAGTGGCCTCCAAAGACCAGGTTTTAGGTGATGAGATCACTTTCAATGTGAGCAATGAGTTTGGCCGGCTGCCTTTGAAGCTGCGTCTGCTGATCAAAACGCTGCCCGCAGGAGTTGCCGGCGTTTTCAGCGGTCCGATTCATGCCGATTCGACGCTGGGTGGGGCCACGGGCGGCAGGCTCGACTTCACTGTGGCAGGCACCGGAGCCTACAGCGGCAGTGCCGTCATTGGCGGAGAAATGTTTCCTCTCAAGGGGGTGCTGCAAGTGTCCGGGCCTGCCGCCACCGGGGCCAGCGGCAGTCTCACGCTGAAACCGAAGCACCTTTCGGCGGCCTTGCAGGTGCCTTTCTCGATAGATGATGCAGGGGATGCTGACGCAGCCACGGCCACCCTTTCCATGCCTTCGCAGGGCTTCGCCTGGAGGAACAAATGGCTGCCGCCCGAAAATGGAGATGCCTTCCTGGGCTACCATACCTTTGCGTTCAAGGTTCCAACGGAAAGCCATGCGCCTCAAGGCCATGGTTTTGGCTCCGTGCTGGTGGATGTCTCAGGCAAGACAACGGTGATGGGCCGTCTCGCCGATGGGGAAGCCTTTGCCAGCGTGTCGCACCTTGGGCCCGCGGGTGAAGTACTGATCTGTCAGGCCCTCTACACCACGCCTGCCAAAGGCAGTTTCCTGGCAGTGTTGAACCTCGACACATCGCCCAGCGGCCCGGTCTTCCAGGTGAGCAGTGTGGCGCGCTGGCTTAGACCTCAGGATGTCAGGCCGACGGCAAGGGTCTATGCCGGCGGCTTTGGCCCTATGAATTTGGAGGTTTTTGGCGGTCTTTATGTGCCACCGGCTAAAACGGCCATCCCCATGGAGCTGCCTGCCGCTGCAGGCACGCCGCTGACGAATGCCCTGCTGGACTTTGACGATCTGCTTGGGGAGGACCCGCTGCCGGTGAATGCGGATGTGAGCCTTGAAATCAAGGCAGGCGGAGCGGCCAAGGTGAACATGCCCAATCCCAAGGGCGTGACCTTCAGCCTCACGCCTGCGGATGGCCGCTTCAAAGGCAGCTACACCACCAAGGACACGGATCCTCGGGCTCCCGTGCCGCCTGCCACATCGCGTCCGCTGATCAGCCGAAAGGTGGACTACCAGGGCATCATCGTGAGGCGGGAGGGCACGCTTTATGGTCATGGATTCCTGCTGCGCGATGCCCTGCCTGAGGCCGATGGTTCGACCACGCCCACGACCAGTCCACGGGATTCCGGAGCCCTGATGCTGCGAAACTCCAACTTGTGAGAAGTGTTGCTTCGCAAAGTTCGCGTCCTGCTTAGCGTGTTAGTCTTATGACCGAGAAAACATGCCGCTGGGGCATCCTGGGTGCCGCCTTCATCGCCCGCAAGAACTGGCAGGCCATCCGGGATGCTGGAAATGCCACGTTGGTGGCTGTGGCCAGCCGGGATGCCGCCCGTGCCCAGGCGTTCATTGATGAATGTCAGTCCTCTGCTCCCCAGGCTGTCCTGCCCGAGGCGGTGGGCAGCTATGAGGCCCTCCTGGCGCGCTCTGATATTGATGCGGTGTACATTCCCCTGCCTACGGGGCTCCGAAAAGAATGGGTCATTCGCGCTGCGAAGGCCGGAAAACACGTCCTGGTGGAAAAGCCGGTGGGCTGTGATGCAGGCGAAGTTCAGGAAATCATCTCCGCCTGTGCGCAGCATGACGTGCAGTTCATGGATGGCGTCATGTTCATGCACGGGAAGCGGCTTCAGCGTCTGCGGCAGGTGCTTGACCATGAGGTTGGCAACATCCGCCACCTCGCCTCGCAGTTCAGTTTCCTGGCAGATTCGGACTTCGCGACCGCCAACATCCGTGCTCATGGCGCCCTGGAGCCACTGGGATGCCTGGGTGACCTGGGCTGGTACTGCCTTCGTTTCACCCTTTGGGCCATGAATTATGCCCGGCCGGAATCGGTCACGGGGAAGATTCATGCGGAAACGCAGCCTTCGGCCGAGGTGCCGCCTGTGCCGCTGGCCTTCTCCGGCACACTGACCTTTGCGGGAGGGGTTCACGCTTCCTTCTACTGCTCCTTCAACGCTGCGAATGCCCAATGGGCCGTCGTGAGTGGTGACAAGGCGCTCCTGCAGGTGTCGGATTTCGTGCTGCCTTTTTCAGCGGCCCACACCCAGTTCAGCCTTACCCGCAGTCAGTTCGCTCTCGACCGGTGCCGGGCTGACATGCATGGAGGCCATCACATTGAGAGCCTGGATGAGCCCAGCAACAATGCTCCTGGATCCCAGGAATCAGGACTCTTCCGCACCTTTTCGGAGCTGGTTCTCTCCGGGCGGCGGGATCCACACTGGGCCAGAATCAGTCTTTTGACGCAGCAGGTGTTGGATGCCTGCCTGCAGTCCGCCCGTGAAGGTTCACGGGCGGTTACGGTGCCGGTTTGAAGGCTCAGAGAGCCGCGATGATGGCATCACCCATCTCACGTGTGTTCACCTTCCGCGTGCCGGGGGCATTGCTGAAGATGTCGCCCGTGCGCAGACCCGCGTCGATGACCTTCTTGACGGCGCTTTCAATGGCGACGGCTTCTTTTTCCAGGCCAAGGGCAAAGCGAAGCAGGAGGGCAGAAGAGAGGATCTGGGCGATCGGGTTGGCGATGCCCATGCCGGCGATGTCCGGGGCGGTGCCGCCGGAAGGCTCGAAAAGGCCGAAATAGAGCCCGTCGCCCTTCGGTTTGCCCAGGCTGGCGCTGGCCAGCATGCCGAGGGAACCGGCGATCATGGCCATTTCATCGCTGAGGATGTCGCCAAAGAGGTTTTCGGTGACGAGCACGTC
>CALDGV010000671.1 GCA_937941745.1 uncultured Prosthecobacter sp.
ACATTGAGCGCGGCCTGCGCCCTGGGTCGATCATCCTCCTGCATGAAGGGAGATCCGTGAGTCCTGTGGTGCTCGGCGCCACTTTGGAGATGGTTGCCAGGAAGGGGCTTCTCATCGCGTTTCCCAAATTTCTCTAATTCCTGCCGAGCCAGGGGGGAGGTGAATTTGTTAAATCTTGGTTTGCCTTTAGCTGTGGGAGTCTCATAAAGCGGCTCCTGCTGGGTTAATATCCAAACATCAAGCTCCCATGAGAAATAAAACCTACCCCAAGCTGCTCCAGAGAGCCGCTTTTCACGGCCTTCTGGCGCTCGGTCTCGCGACCGGTGCTTTCTTCAACGCCTCCCAGGCCCAGGCTCAGGGCTCCGCTCCTGTGGCCGAACTGGCAGGCAGCTACATGGGCACGGTGGAGGCCCAGCGTTTCCTGGATGTGCGGGATGATGTCTCTGCGCCGCCACCCGCCCCAATCCCAAATGAAGACCTGGGTGCCAGGGTGGACATGACGGTTTCTGCAACGGGGGTGGTGAGCGGGAAGATGACCTTTGGGATCACGCCAGTGCCTTTCGCCGGTGCCCTGTCCGTGACCAACGGGCAGGCCAGTGTGACCCTGCGGATTCCGATCGCCAAGTATGGCCGCAGCATTCTGCTGACCCTGAACCCATTCACGAACGTCTCCTATGGCAGCCTGGCCTATGGCACTGACAACGACGCTGCCGGTGGGTCGGACATGATGGTTTATAAAAACCTTGGAGTGGCAGGCAGATGCCTTCCTACCTCAATGCTTACCAGACTTTTGCGTTCTCCTCGGGCAAAGGCATATCACCGACTTATCCTATGGGTTCCAGTTTTGGCACGCTCAAGCGTGGCACGGCGAATGGCACCTATCTCATTTCCGGCACGCTGGCCGACGGGCAGAAGTTCACCACGTCCGGCTTCTTTAGCAGCGAGGGCAAACTGCTGATTTACCAGTACCTCTATGCTGCGCTGGGCGGCGGCGTCTTGACCGGTGAGTTGTATGCAGGTGCCGATGTAGTCATTGATCCGCCCACGAGTCAGGCTGACGTCAGCGAAATCGAGCCGAATGTGCGCGGCCCTCTCTATTGGGTGAAGCGGCCCTCTCCACGTCGTGTTGTTCAGCCAACGACCTGGAAGCGCTTCGCACCGCGTTCGGCGGCCACGGCGGCTTCGGCAGACACGCTTTATCCAGACGGTTTCGCCATCTACAGCTTCGTGGAAGGTGGTGCTTATGTGCCTCCGGCTGCAGGTGAGGTGCTGAATGTCGCCGGCTCACCTGGCGCGGGTTCGCCTCCGTCCATCAATACAGACATTCGTTTCGATTCCGGCTTCTTCCAGTTCGCTGCGGTGCCCCTTAGAGGCATCTCCTTCATCCAGGGGCTGAACATCGCCAGCTCATCGCCCACAGCGCGGACGAACACGGTCACGCTGAGAGATCCGAAGCGGAACTCCGTGCGCATCACGCAGTTTGATGTGAGCACCGGGCTCTTCAAAGGCACTTTCGTCCTGACACCGCCGCTGCGCATGGCGACCTTTGAGGGCATCCTGGTGAAGTCCATCTACTACAGAGGAGGCTATCAGGGGTATGGCTACTTCCTGATCCGCGACCTTGAGGGGAACAATGTCGTTCTCGAAGATGCTCCCCTGCGGCTCTCCAATCAGCGCATCAGCGGCCGGGTGTACATCGGCCCAACAGACGACAACTGAGCCTGCTGAACTGCCGCCTTCCTCCACTCTCCAAGTCCTCTTTTCTCCCCCATCATCTCATCATGCAGACCAAGTTCACTCTTCCGGCCCTCCTCTGGGCTGTTTGCCGCCTCAGCGCCTTCGCCGGCACTCCTGTCGCCACCCCGGTCACGCCTACCGTGGCTGAAGAAGCCGCCCTCCTCGATACCATCGGTGCCACGCTGGAGGCTGGTTTCGATTCCCGCTACTACCATCGCGGCCTCTGGATCGCCGACAACATGACCTGGACCAGCCTCGGAGTGCAGGTGCCTCTGACGGAAAAGCTCACGCTCGGCTTGAGCGCGCTCTACACCACCACGGTGGAGACTCCGATCCCCGGCTTCGTCCGCGAAGGCGATCTGAAGTTCTCCGAGCTCGATCTCAGCACCTCGCTGGGCTACGATCTTGGCTTTGCCAAAGTGGGTCTCGTTTACACGCATTACGAGTACTTCAACTCCCTGCTGGGCTCCGATGCCGGCGTTTCCACGGGCAGTGGTGAAGGTGCGGTGACGGGTGCGGATGAAGTGGGCCTCACTCTCGCCACGACGGTGGGTCCGGTGAACCTCTACGGCGGCTTTTACTATGACTTCCGCATCGGAGGTTCCTACTTCGAAGTCGGAGCGGACATGCCCTACCGCGTGACCCCATGGCTGAGCATCGTTCCGGCCGTGAAGCTGGGTTACGGCATTGACTACTACACGAATGGTTTGATCCCGGCGGGAGCCCCGGCTTCCTGTCCGTCCAGCGGCTTCACCCATGTGATGCCGACCCTTTCGGCACCGATCCAGCTCACCAAGAGCGCCGCGCTCACACCCTATGTTGCCTACAACATCTCCCTGGGTGCCCGGCATGGCCTGAACCTTCAGGACAGCGAGCTGTTCGTGGGCATCAAGCTCAGCGTCCGGTTCTAATTGCGGCTGTCAGAGGCTGTTTCGCATGCTCCCGGCTCCCTACCGAGCCGGGAGTTTTTGTTTCTGCGGGGTGTGCATCACCCTCGCCTTCATTCTTCACAGCCTTTTCCGTGGCGGAGGCAGGGGCGCGTTGCTACTAGTAATTCCCCCCAATCTCACAACGCATGGTTCGTCTCCTCACCCAACAAGGACAGCTCATCGGCTGGAATGACGAGAAGGTTCGTCCGTTTCCGGACAACCTCGTCTTCCTCGATCTGCTGAACCCTTCGCGTGCCGAGGAATTGGAAGCCGAAAGCTGGCTGGAGTACACGCTGCCCACCCGTGAGGAAATGCAGGAGATCGAGGAGTCCAGCCGGCTCTACACCGAAAAAGGCGCGCTCTACATGACGGCCTGGATTCCGGTGGGCCTGGACACACCCGAGCCGGACAACACGGCCATCTCCTTCGTGCTTGCGCCGGACTGCCTCACCACCGTGCGCTACGCCGATCCCATGGCTTTCCGTGTGCTGATCGACCAAGTGAAGCGTCAGTGCCCTTGTCCGATGAGCAGTGATGCCGTCTTCCTCGTGCTCTGCGAACTCATCATCGCCCGCATCGCCGACTCCCTCCAGATGGTGGAGGGTGATTTGAAAAAGCTGGCCCGCGAAATCTTCCGGCTGGACCCTCACCGCGCCAATGCAGCTGTGGAAAAAGACCTCGGCGACGTGGTGAAGACGCTGGGTCGCCGCAGCGCCCTGGTGGCAAACCTGCGTGAGAGCCTGCTCAGCGTCAGCCGCATGCTCCAGTTTTTCCTGAGCAATGCCGCCCCCTGGATGCGTGGTGAACTCGCCGCCCAGTTCCGCTCCGTGATGCGCGACGTGAAGTCGCTCGATGATTACACGAACCAGCAGACCCAGGAGATGACCTTCCTCC
>CALDGV010000672.1 GCA_937941745.1 uncultured Prosthecobacter sp.
CACCACCGCCTGATGATCGTGAGTCCGGGTGTAAAACTGCTGCTCTGGCGCTTCGAAAAAGAGGTGCAGCACCACCGCACCATAGGCGGGATTGCTGCCGTGGGCATGGCGCTCCCAATCTCGCACGTCTGTGTCCAGCTCAATCGCCCCGCGTTTCAAGCAACCATCAATTTCCACGACGCATTCCGTGAAATCAGGCCCGGCGCCGGCATTCCAAACACCAAAGTCCACCACGCGCACCCGCTCCCCCTGAGTTCCAGCGAACTGGCTGCCAAAAGCTCCCGAGAACCAAAGGCTCTGCCACTCGATCTCACGCCTAGGCAAAACAACGCCCAACGGCAGCGTCGGCGATGTCTCTTCAGCAACCCCCGAAAAAACAAAGTCGCGAAAACGGGAGTAGCGGTCAGCAAACGGTAGGGGCGTCATGCAGCGGTACGAAAAACCTGAATTTCCGGACCACATGGTGAGGCAATGGCCGTGGCAAGTCCACTTTGGAGAAGATGTTCCCTGAAATAGAGATTCCCCAGCACCGGAGGCTCCGTCATTCAAGCTTCGTCATTGCCAGCAGAAGGAAGACCGGCACAATGACCTCTCCCTATGACACACAATGTTTATTTCTGGCTGAAGAAGGACATGACCGCTGAAGAGAAAGCCCTCTTCGAGAGTGAACTTCGGCGGCTGCCCACCATCAGCTATCTGGCACATGGGTTTGTGGGCAGGCCTGCAGCCACCGAGCCTCGCCCAGTCACAGACCACAGCTTCGATTACAGCCTGAGCCTGACCTTCAAGACCATGGCGGATCATGAGTTTTATCAAAAGGACTGCCCGGACCACCTGCGCTTTGTGAACACCTGCAAAGCGTTCTTTGAAAAAGTGGTTGTTTATGACAGCGAAGCGCTTGTCTGAGCCTCCTGAAAAAGAACGAAAGCACCAGTCTTGAGGTCATTTGCATCGGTTGGAAAGCTGAGGCCGAAAACCCCGTTGAGGGCGCATTCATGATGATGCGCCCCCTCGCTTTACTGGCCTGCCTGATTCTGGCCAAGACAACCTTGGCTCAGTCTCAGAGCGTCCCTTCAGGAGCCTCGCCAGCAGCACTGGAGCAGGCCCTCTCAACCACACCACCTGATGACCAAGCCGTTCACGAACTGGCCATCAAGCTTTTCGGGAAACAGAACCTGCTCAAGGGAAAGCCTACGGCCAAGGTCGAAGGCTGTACCGTGGCCTGGGGAATCATTGATCCCCAGCCTGCACAGGTGGTGAAGGTGGATGGCACCTTGATCGGCAACATGACCCAGGTGGGCAAGGATGGCCTTCAGGTCCTCGTGAAAACACTGCCGAATTTCAGCGAGTTCCAATATCAGATTCTGGCTGGTGGAGCTCCGCGGGTGGGAGGCATGGTGCATGTGGAGCATTACGAATACACGGCCGACAGCCAGCGGCAGAAGAACGTGCCTGAAGGGCGCAGGGAGAAATTCACCTGGAAGGACAGCCGAATCTTCCCTGGCACCACCCGTGAAGTCACCGTTTACATTCCGACCCAGTATCAAAAGGGCAGTGAAGCCTGCCTGATGGTCTGGCAGGACGGCAGCCGCCACGTGGACCCTAACGGGCCGATGCGCGCCAGCGTGGTTTTTGACAACCTCATCCACCAAAAGGCCATGCCCGTGACCATCGGCGTCTTCATTGATCCTGGACGCAAGGAAGGACAAAAATCCGGGGACAAGGCTGCCAACCGCAGCTTGGAATATGACAGTCTGGGTGACGCCTATGTCCGCTTTCTGCTCGAGGAAATCCTGCCCGAAGTGGAAAAGCGCCATCAGGTCAAATTCAGGCCTTCGCCTGAGGCCTGGGCCATTGCAGGAGGCTCCTCAGGAGGCATCTGCTCCTTCACTGCCGCCTGGGAGCGCCCCGACAAATTTGGCAAGGTCCTGTGCTGGGTGGGCACCTTTGTGGATATCCGAGGGGGCAATGCCTATCCCTACCTGGTCCGCATCAGCGAGCGGAAACCCATCCGCGTGTACCTGCTGGATGGCACGAACGACCTGGACAACAGGTTTGGCAACTGGCCCCTGGCCAACCGCATGATGGAAGCGAGCCTGAAGTACATGGGCTATGACTTCCGGATGGACTGGACGGAATGCTTCCACGGCAGCAAAGGCATGTCCCCCGCCCTGCCTGATGCCCTGCGCTGGCTCTGGAGAGACGTTCGCTAGGCCACTGCCGCCCCCTGTTTTTCTCACAGCGGCGCCACTCAGGGTGCAGCGTCCTGCCAGCGAGAATCTTTCACTCTTTTTCGCTGGGAAACGCCCGCCTTTTGTCTTGTCACCCCCAGGCTGGCCCTCTAAAACCTCGCCCGCTCGTCACCATGCCCTTCGGGCTGCCGAGGCGTGCGTTTCATCATCCACCTCATCATCCCACCAACCCTCCCATCAACTCTATGAGTGAAAACAATCGAATGCGCCTTCTCTGGGCCGGCTTCATGGCCATTCTTGCCGCAGGCGTCGGCTTCGCCATCCGTGGCGGCATCTTTGACAACTGGGGCAAGGAGTTCGGCTTCACCGCCTCCCAGCTTGGTGCCATTGGCGGCGCTGGCTTCTCAGGATTCTGCTTCGGCATCATCCTCGGTGGCGTGATTGTGGACAAAATCGGCTACGGCAAGCTGGTCGCCCTCGCGCTGATCTGTCACGTGCTGTCCGCCGTGGTCACGTTCATGGCAAGCACGCCGGAGAACGCCTACAATTTCCTCTTCTGGGGAATGTTCATCTTCGCCTATGCCAACGGCACCCTTGAGGCCGTGGCAAACCCGCTGGTGGCCACGCTCTTCCCAGAAAATCGCACGCACTATCTGAACATCCTGCATGCCTCCTGGCCTGCCGGCATGGTGATCGGTGTGGTGGCTGGCTGGATCCTTGATGACCAGATGCAGGTCGGCTGGAAAACCCAGCTTGCCCTCTACCTCGTGCCCACGGTGCTCTACGCGATCATGTTCATGGGACAGAAATTCCCGAAATCCGAAGCCGCCGAGAAAGGCGCCAGCTTTGTGGAGATGTTCAAACCCGTCGGCATCCTTGGAGCCGTGGTGGCCTGCTATCTCCTCGCCTTGTTCTTTGGTGACATCAGCAAGGCATTCTCTCCCGACAATGCCGCCACCATCGGCTATGTCGTCGGCGGCGTGCTGCTGATCGTCGTGGGTGTGATCACGAAATTCTCCTTCGGATCGATTCTTCTTTTCGTGCTCTTTGTCACTCACGCCCTCGTCGGCGCGGTGGAACTCGGCACCGACGGCTGGATTCAGAACATCACCGGCAACCTTTTCACCTCCACCCAGGGCAAAATCCTCTTCTTCTGGACCTCGATCATCATGTTTGGCCTGCGCTTCTGCGCCCACTGGATCGAATCCAAGCTGAAGCTTTCCCCCATCGGCCTGCTCCTGGCCTGCGCTGTCATCGCATGCATTGGCCTGAATCTGGCCAGCACCATGCAGACCTTCTCCATGGCCCTCGTCGCCCTTGGCATTTACGCCGTCGGCAAGACCTTCTTCTGGCCCACGATGCTTGCCGTGATCGGCGACCGTTTCCCGCAGACAGGCGCTGTGGCCATGTCCATCATGGGAGGCATTGGCATGCTCTCCGCCGGACTCATCGGTGGTCCCGGCCTTGGCTACTGCAAAGACCGCTTCGCCGGCGAGGAACTCAACAAGGCCAACCCTGCCCTGTATGCCCAATACAAGGCTGAGAAGCCCTCGACCTTCCTGAATCTCAAGTCCACCGAAGCCTTCGGCCTGGATGGCAAGAAGCTTGGTGAGGCCAAGGACGCCAAGGAAAAGACGGCGGATCAGAAAGCCGTCGTCGAAGCCGACCAGAAGGGCGATCGTGCTACTCTGAAGGCTGACTCCTACATCCCTGCCACCATGGCTGTGATCTACCTGCTCCTGCTGCTCTACTTTAAGGGAATCGGCGGTTACAAGGTCGTCCGCATGGACGAACAGGCCGCCTGATCGATTCCTCGAGACCTGCATTTCTCCCGATGCTCATGGCGTCCCGGTCACCCCGGGACGCCTTTTTGTTTCATGGCTTGATTCCCGGTTCTGGATTCGTCATTCATTGAGAGAGAGATCACCCCCTCCACTGCCATGCCCACCTACGTTTACGAAACCATTCCCCAGTTTGAAGGCGATCTGCCCAAACGCTTCGAGATCCGCCAAAGCATGAAGGACGAGCCGCTGACCCGGCATCCCGACAGTGGTCAGCCCGTGCGCCGGGTGCCGATCGGCGGCACGGGCATCCTGGGAGGAGGCTCCAGCAGTTCATCCTTGCCCACGGGAGGTTCCTGCGGTTCAGGCTGCGGCTGCCATTGATCCCCATCCATCACAGGTCATGAGCACCGAAAGGCCCTTTGGCGACCCGACGAACATCCGTCAGGAAAACGCTGCAGCCGTGGGCAAAGGTGTTCTTTTTGGCTGCGGCGGCTGTGCGTTGCTCGTGGCAGCTGCTTTTGTGATGCTTCTGCTCTTCGCTGCAGGCGTGCTCTACATGATGTCTCTGTCGGGCCCTGGACAGGAAGTCTATGCCGCTGCACAAAAATCCGAAGTCCTACGCCGTGAACTGGGCGAGCCGATCGCCAAGGGTTGGTTCATGTCGGGCCATGTCTCTGTAAACAATGACAGCGGCACGGCCAGGCTGACGATTCCTTTGTCAGGACCGAAAGGCAGCGCAAGCCTCCAGATCGAAGCCGAGATGAGACAAGGCCTTTGGCATTACCAGGAAGCCCGAGCGATTGTCGAAGGAAGGTCTGACAGTGTGGATCTGCGTCCCCTGCTCAGGCCCGGGAATGAATCACTGCCTTGAAGGCGCCTCCTGCCCCTTCGGGCTCCAGCATTGGTCCAGAAGCACGAGGAAGCTGCCTTTGGATGAACTCCGCCTGCGTGAAGAAGGCGGTTTCCAGCAGTCCCAAATCAGCCGCCCAGGCGCGATAATCCGTAAAATTGATGTCAGCTGTGATGTCTTGACGGCCCACGTTTTCATAGATGGCGCTTCCTTCCAGCCGCTGCTGAAGGAAATAGGCACGTACTGTGCCGGAGGGCCGCCGATGATACAGCGCAGGGAAAAGATCCCCATAGTCCACGGTCAGCATCATGCCTCGCTGCCAATGAGGCACCCAGCCACAAAGCCAGTCACGCACCGACTCATGCAGCTCACAACGCTGACGAGCATGGCGGGGGGGCTCAGCGAGCACCGAGAAGCCTGCATTTTCCAGCTTGAGCGGCCTCAGCTCTTCGATGGCCCTACCAGCCTCAAACGCCACGAAGACTTCCAGCCAGGCTGCCTCATGCCATTGCACGAGCCTCACGGGAAAGGCATCGAGGAGCTCGTTGTGATAAATGAAGGCGGCACCCGAGCAGTCTTCCAAGGCTTCTTCGAGCCGGGAATGCCATTTCACCGCACTGCCCAGCCGCTGCTTTTGCTGTTCGCGCAACGCTTCTGAAGTCTCGACGACATGCCACTCCAGGCCGCGACGATTCCACCAGCCCAACGCCTTTCTTACCGTCTCCATCAGCCTGGCATTGCCTGCTCCCACTTCGATCACATGCCGCACGTCCGGCATGTCCTTGCGGCAGCCTTTGAGCCAGCCTGCAATGGCCTGACCGAGCAGCGGAGAAAGTGTGGCCGCTGTCGCAAAATCCCCCCGCGTGCCGCCGATGCCCTGAATCCTCCGGGCGTAGTAGCCGCGCTGCGGGTCATGCAGCGCTCGGGCCATGAAGCCGGCGAAGGATTCTGCCATCGGGCAAGGGCTGCTCAGGCTTATTTCAACTCCTGGATGCGCAGGTTGCGAAACTTGTAGGTCGCACCCTTTTCACCGTGGTGCTGGATGGCGATCACGCCGCTGGCGTCCTTGTCATCCTCCACGTCGGTCGTGAGCACGCCGTTCACGAAAATCTTCAGGTTCTTGCCACGGCATTCGATGCGGTAGGTGTTCCAGTCGTTGCGCTTGAAGGCATCACCCGCACGGGCACGAAATGCGGCTTCGCTCTCCTTGTTCCCCTTGATCGGGCTGATGAACCACATCCGACGTCCTTCATCGTAGAGTCCGCCGGACCACTTGCGATTGTCATCACCATCCACTTCGGCCTGATAGCCGAAGACCTTGTTCTTTTCCACATGGGCACGGAACATGAAGCCACTGTTGGCCTTGCCTTCGGGCAACTTCACATCGCCTTCGAAGATGAAGTCACCGTAGGTCTTCTCCGTGACGACGAAAAACTTCTTCTCCCCGGTGAGGTGAATCTCGCTGTCCTTCACCTCGATCTGGCCCCACTCATAGGGATTGCGCCAGCCATTCATCGTCTTGCCGTCAAAGAGCGGGACGAAGGCTTCATCAGCAGCGAAAGCGGGCAGAATGGCCAGGGCGGCCAGGGTGGTCAGGAAGGTGCGGGTGTTCATGGTGGAATGCAGGATGGCAGGTTCGCCACATTTGGAAGTTTTCAATTTTCAGTTTTCAATTTTCAATCCCCACAGCGACCTCGGTATTCAACAACCCAACTTCTTTAAC
>CALDGV010000673.1 GCA_937941745.1 uncultured Prosthecobacter sp.
TCGCGAAAAATTCTCCCAGGTGCTGGAGCGCCGCCGCCCGCATGAGGTCTCCTATCTGCGTGAGCTGGGCTTGCTGCACGAGCGCATGAAGGACGACAAGGCCGCGCTCTCCGCCTGGGACCGCCTGCACGCCGCCTACGTCGCCAACGATCAAGCAGGCACCGATCTCGACATCGAGGCGGGCCTGCATCGCGGCCAGATTTTGCAGCGCCTCGGCCAGTCGCAGGCCGCGTTGAAAATCCTGCGCGAGGTGCCGCTGGCGGAGCCGCTCGATCCAGTGGCGCAGGAGGTGCTGAAGCTGCGCTGCCAGATCGCCACCGCCACGGCAGACATGAATGAGACGCGCGAGCTGATGGCACTGTGCGTCGAGCGCAAATCACTGCCCTGCGTGGTCGCGCTGGCGGGTGGACTGCGTGAAAAAGACCGCGCAGCCGAGGCGCTGAGCCTGCTCACACAGGCCGAGCGCACGCTCAAAGGAGACCATGAGCGCTTCACGCTGCGCCTGGAGCAGCTCAAGGTGCTGGCCAACGATCCTGCCTGGACGCCAGAGAGTGGCCGTGCGCAGATTTCTGCGCTGTTCCGCGTCACGACGCGGGATCGTGACACGCTCAAGGATTTGCACGCTTGGCTGCAAGCACAGGCGGCGGGTAAACAAGCCGCAAGGTGGACGACCATCCTGCGCACCGAGGCACGCGCAGGCACGGACCGCCCGCTGGCGGCGCTGGCGCTCAGCGCTTTCATGAAACATCTGCTAGCGGACGCGCATCGTGATTTCATCGCCGCCTGGCAGAAGGCCGAGGAGAAAGACCGCCAGTGCATCGAGTTCAGCGCGGAGGCCATGCTGGCCGGGGGTCGTGCTGACTGGGCCTGGGACGCCTGTGAGATCGTTGCAGGCATCCCCACGCTGCGTGAGCAGGGCCGCAAGCTGCCGCTCTCCGTGCGCGTTGCCCACGCCTTGAACGACGAGGCAACGGTGAGCGAGCTGTTCACCGAAACGCTGCGCCTGTCCTTCCCTGGCGGTGCGCAGACCATCGAGTGGGCACGCGCCTTGGAGGACACGGGTCATGCCGGGCTTGCGCGTGAGTTGCTGGACGCCGCGCTGAAGCGTCTTGAAGGCACCACTTCATTGCAGCCCGAGCTGTATGCCGCCCACGCGCGGTTTCTCATCCGCCAGCGTGAGTTTGAGGCCGCCGAGGCCTTTCTCATGCGCATGAGCTGGGTCATGCCCGCCGAGTCGGCAAAACTCGTCTTTGAACTCCATCAAAGCTGGGGCAGACTGGCCGACATCGAGCAGGAACTGACCAAATTCCGCCTGCCCGGCGCGGTGCGGAAAGAAGTGCTCTTTCTCACCCGCCAAGCCTTGCCGACCACCACGCTCCAACCATGAACCCTTCGCTCTCAGTGCTGATCTGCGCCGCAGCCGGCCTCATGCTGTGCCAGTGCTCCGGCCCGGAGGAAAAATCCAAGAAGACCTCCGAGATGAGCCTGGAGCAGCGCGCCATCCGCAAAGCTGACGATTCCCATCGCAGTCAGTACGAAAAGCATCTCACCGATCCCAAGTTATCGAAGGGCGGCGCTGGAACTTATTTCCAGAATCAGATGCACCACTCGAAGAGCTTCAACGGCGCCAACTCGTATGCCGGGCAGAAGCAGTTCAAGACGAACCAGAGCGCGTTCGGCAAATCGCGCTCCAGGGCGGCTGACATGACCTACTCCCTCGGTGACCGCCAGTCCTCCATGGCCGGAAGCACGTTCAAGGCGGACCAGTCACGCTTCGGCAGCCAGCAGGCGCGTGAGGGCTCGTCCACCTTCCGTGGCGCGGGCGATGCATTCCGAACCAACTCCGCCCTCACCCGCTCCGAGGGCAGGCCGAGGCCGCCAAACATCATCGAAAATCTCGAAGCCACCTCGACCACCAACGGCGCCTACACCGAGGATCAGGTGCGCAGCTTGCTGCAACGCTGATTGCGGCGCTTGCGATGGATGCGCGCCAGTGAACGCGTATTCGCTGGATGAAACCCAGCCTGCTTTGTCTTCTTGCCCTTGTTTCGATCTCATTCTCCCAAGAATTACCGAAACTCGATCTTCCCGGCGTGCGCGAAGAGCATGTGATGATCCCGATGCGCGATGGCGTGCGGCTTTCCGCCTATCTCTACCATCCTGAAGGCGATGGGAAATGGCCCGTCGTCTTCGAGCAGCGTTACGCCGGCCTCACCAGCGCCGGAACGCGCAAAAACTCCGCTGATCTCGCCCGTCGCGGTTACGCGGTGGCCATGGTGAATTTTCGCGGCTCGCAGCTCAGCGAGGGAAAATACGTCGGCTATCGCGCTCTTGCCTGGGGCGAGCAGAAAGACGGCTACGACACCTGCGAATGGCTGGCGAAGCAATCATGGAGCACCGGCAAGGTCGGCACCTTTGGCAGTTCGCAGGGCGGTTTCGCACAAAACTTCCTCGCTGTCACGCAGCCGCCATCGTTGAAGTGCCAGTACATGGTCGATACCGGCCTGAGTCTGTTTCACGAAGGCTACCGCATCGGCGGCGTCACGCGTCCGGGCCGTTTTGCCGACTTCGGCGCGAACTGCCGCGTGCCCTCCGACAACGCCGACTTGCTGCGCGAGTGGGACCAGCATCCCGACTATGACGACTACTGGCGTGCCGAGGACTGCACGCTGCATTTCGACAAAATGAACGTGCCGTGCTTCACCATCGGCAGTTGGTATGACTTCATGGTGCAGGGCAGCGTGCAGAGCTTCATCGGCCGCAGACCCAACTCGCCGCAGCAGCTTCTGCTCGGCCCCTGGCTGCATGGCCGCCTCAACAAAGGCAGCAAGGTCGCCGAACTCGTTTATCCCGACAACGCCACCTGGCCCGAGGTCGAGCACATGGTGCGCTGGTTCGATCACTGGCTCAAAGGCATCGACAACGGCGTCGAAAAAGACCCCGCCGTGCGCTACTACGTCATGGGTGCCGTCGGCGAAGCGAACGCGCCCGGCAATGTCTGGCGCGAGGCCGCCAACTGGCCGCCGCAGGTCGAAAAAACCAGCTTCTACCTCCATGACCGTGCTGTGTTGA
>CALDGV010000674.1 GCA_937941745.1 uncultured Prosthecobacter sp.
AGAAGCCGGCCACGAGGTTGAGCTTCTTCTCCTTCGCCTTTTTCACGGCGGCCATCGCCATGTGATAGCCAAGGGCGTCCACCGCCATGGGCTTTTCACAGAAGATGTGCTTCCCGGCATCTACGGCCGCCTGCAGGTGCATCGGGCGGAATCCCGGAGGGCTGGCCAGCAGCACCACGTCCACGCCGCTGTCGATCAACTTTTGATAGGCGTCGAGGCCGACGAATTTCTTGTCCGGCTTCACATCCACGCGATCCGGGAATTTCTGGCTGAGCGAGGCAATGCTGCCGTCGATCTGCTTCAGGTCCACATCAGCCATGGCTACGAGCTTGCCATTGTACTCTGCGCCGAGAGCCTGGGAGGCGGCACCTGTTCCGCGCCCACCGCAGCCGACGAGGCCAATGCGGAGGGTTTCCTGGGAGTCCGCCTTCTGCTGGGCCCGCAGGGAGCCTGCGGCGGTCAGGATGGCGGTGGTGTGGACGAACTGGCGGCGGTTCAGGGCAGGGGACATAGGGGCGAAGTAATCGTGGGCTTGGTGGGTGACCTTTCATAGGCCGGCGGGGAGCCGCCGGGTTCGACAAAGTGCACGCGTCCTGCATCTTCCAGGCTGCGTAAGCCCTTGTCCATGCCCAAACACGCCACCGTCATCCACTGGTTTCGCCGCGACCTGCGTCTGACGGACAATTCGGCCCTGAATGCCGCAGTGAGGGAGGCGGCGCACGTCGTGCCGGTGTATGTGCTCAGCGACTGGAAGCAGCGGCATTCGTGGACAGGCAGCATCCGGCAGCAGTTCCTCTGCGGGTGCCTGGAATCCCTGGCCCGAAACCTGGAAACCCTGGGCAGCCGGCTCATTCTTCGGACGGGAAAGGCCGATCAGGAACTGGAGAAGCTCATTCTCGAAACCCGGGCCAGCGCGGTTTACTTCAACCGGGACTACGATCCGTATGGGCGTGAGATGGAAAAGAAGGTCCGGGAAGCCTGCTCCCGTCTGGGCATCGAGTGCCATAGTCTGAAGGACCGGGTGCTTCACGAAGCGGATGAAGTGCTTACCGGCAGCGGCGGCCCTTACCGCGTTTACACCCCCTACTCCCGGAACTGGCTTTCTCTGGATAAAAAGGCTCCGGAAGGCAGGCCCAAATCACTTGGCAGTCCTGCAGCCTTGCCAAGTGATCCTCTGCCCAGCCTCGATCACTGGCAGCTGCCTGCGACCACTGCCCAGCTTTCTGCTGCGGGTGAAAAGGCGGCCCGTGAGCGCATGAAGAGCTTCATCGAGAACCGCACTCTGTTCAGCTATGCTCAGCGGCGGAACATTCCCGCTGGAGTCACCACTTCACGCCTTGGGCAGGACCTGAGGTTCGGCCTCATTTCAATCCGTGAGCTGCACGCACGCTGCCAGGAGGCCGCCGCCCAGGCCGCGACGGCGGATGCCCGGACCTCCATCGAAACCTACATCAAGGAGCTGGCTTGGCGGGAGTTCTACCTCGCCATCCTGTGGTTTTACCCTGAGGTGTTCGACGAGGAGTTTTCTCCGGAGTTCCGTGGGCTGCCCTGGCCGGGCCGTGAGGCGCATTTTGAGGCCTGGAGCCAGGGGCGAACAGGTTTCCCCATCGTGGATGCAGGCATTCGTGAACTGCTGGCGACGGGCTTTATGCACAACCGCGTGCGCATGATCGTGTCCATGTTCCTGACCAAGGACCTCCACTGCCACTGGAAGCTGGGAGAAAGCTTTTTCATGCAGCATCTGGTGGATGGCGAGAATGCTAGCAACAATGGCGGATGGCAGTGGAGCGCCGGCACCGGAGCCGATGCAGCGCCCTACTTCCGGATTCAAAACCCCTGGACCCAGACCAAGAGCTACGACCCCGAAGGGCTTTACATCCGCCAGTGGGTGCCGGAACTACGCTCGGTCTCCCCTGAGCGCTTTCTGGCGCCTCCCAAGGATGGTCGTGCCCTGGCTCCAGGGTATCCGCTGCCCATCGTGGACCACAGCACGGAGCGCGATCGCACGCTGGCGATCTTTGCCAGACATCGCGAGCAGCGCTCGTGAGTCATTCTTCGACCGGTTCCGCGAGGGTGGCTGCCTTGGGCACGGAACGCAGGGAGGTGCCGACAATCAGGGAGGAGACGCCCGGCCGCCACTGGTAGCCCGCCCCAAAAGGCAGGTCACTCTTCTTTTCCGTAGCGAAGGCTGCGCGGAGGTCGGGCTGGTCATGCTGCTCGAAAAGCTTGATGGGGCCTGGGTAGTTTCCATACAGGCCCATGACCCATTCATGGCTTTTAAAGTGCCTCCACGGTATGCCGCTGTCGTCCTGAAGGATGTTGCGGGTGCCCGAAAGCAGGAAGTCGCGCACGGTGGTGAACTCGTCCATGTGCATGAGGTAGGAGGCCGCCTTCACCAAGGCGTTTCCCTGGCCTTGCTTCCGGCAGAAGGCCAGAAAGCCCGGGTTGTCCTTGATGCCCCAGTTGGAAAGGTCAGAGACAAAATAATACAGTGTTTGCGTGCGCCCCGTGGTGCCCAGAAAGGTGATCTTCACGCCGGGGGTCTTTGATTTTTCCTGGGTCAGGCTGCCCTGGGCATCGAGCTTCACCATCTCCACCTGCGTGATGATGCAGCCAGTGCGAGCCAGAAACACCATCAGCACGGGCAGGGTGCCGCTGAGCTGGGTGGCGTTGAGGTCGTTCTTCATGTCGGCGGTGATGAAGAAGCTGTAGCTGAGGATGGCATTCAGCGACTTTCGGAGATTCGCCAGGGCCGAAGAGCGCACGGCAGGGCTGAGCTTCGTCACATCCGGCATCTCACCCACAGGTTCCCGGGCGCACAGGATGTAGGTGGAGGCATTCGGGAAGAAGGTGTGCGCATAAAGCATGTCCGGTCCGCTGAACATGTAGAAGAGCGGGCTCGGATCCGCATGGATGTAGCCCAGCGTGGCCGGCATCCAGCCGCGGATGGGGCCGAGCTGGCGCTGTTCCACATCCACCCAGGCGCGCTGAAATTCTTGAGAGTGAGCCTGCCAGGCCTCTTCCCGGGCCAGGGGTTCCAGGCTCGTGCCATCGACGTTCAAGCCCGCCAGATAGCGTGCCTGTTCCTGAGGGGTCGCTGCCCCAAGAAAGCCGAAGAACCCGACCAGCGCGGCGCAGAGGAGACCTGATTTCATGGGCGCTCTCATACGTCACCGGAACGCCGGTGCAATCAGTTACCCGGCATGGGCCATGGCCGCATGCATCAGTTTCTCCTGGCTGGCCTCGGCCCGGCTGAATTCACCGCCGATGCGGCCCTCATTGAGCATCAGGATGCGGTCGCTCATGCCGATGAGTTCGGGGAGTTCACTGGAGACCAGCAGCACGGCCTTGCCTTCGGAAGTGAGGCGGTTGATGAGTTCGTAGATTTCGAGCTTGGCCCCGACATCAATGCCCCGGGTCGGCTCGTCCAGCATCACCACTTTTGGGCTGGTGAGCAGGGCTTTGCCAATGACCACCTTCTGCTGATTGCCGCCCGAAAGCCGGCCGACCACGGCTTCGAGGCCGGTGGCCTTGACGCGAAGCTGATCGAACATGCTGCGGTTGCGCTGGGTTTCGATGCTGCGGCTGATGAGTCCGCCCCGGGTGATTTCACCAAGGCTGGAAAGGCTTAGGTTGAAGCTGATGCCCTCCTCCAAAACCAAGCCATAGCGCCGACGATCTTCACTGACCAGCGCCAGCCCCTGCCTCAGCGTTTTGGCAGGATCTCCGGAGGTCATCTCCTGATTTCCGAGCTTCACGGTGCCTTGGGTGCGCTGTCCCCAGGCACCATAAAGGTGCATGAGCAGTTCGGTCCTGCCTGCTCCCATGAGGCCGCCGATGCCCAGCACCTCACCTGCACGGAGGTTGAAGCAGATGTTGTGGAGCCTTTCATGACCGTTTTCGTCCTTCACCGACAGGTCTTCGACCGAAAGCAGCACCTCGCCGGGCTGGCTGGCACGCCGGGGAAACAGATCTCCCAGCTCGCGGCCCACCATTTTGGCAATCACCTCCTCGCGGCAGGTGGCTGAAGTCTGAAGCGTGGCGATGGAGCGCCCGTCACGCAGAACGGTGATGCGGTCGGCGATGGCGAAAACCTCTTCCAGCTTGTGGGAGATGTAGATGCAGGTGATGCCGCGGCGCCGCAGGTCACGCAGGATGTCCAGCAGCACCTGCACTTCGTGTTCGGCCAGCGCAGCGGTGGGTTCGTCGAGGATCAGCACCTTGGAATTCTTGCCCAGTGCCTTGACGATCTCGACGAGCTGCTTCTGCCCCACCCCCAGGTCCCTCACGAGGGCGGCGGGATCCAGGGCGACCTGAAACCTGTCCAGCAGGGACTTGGCTTCACGAAACATGCACGGCCAGTCCACCAGCCCGCCCCAGCGGCGTGGCTCGCAGCCGAGAAAGATGTTTTCCGCCACGGACATTTCATCCACGAGCGCCAGTTCCTGGTAGATGACGGCGATGCCTGCCCGTGCAGAATCCGCGATGCCGCTGAACTGGGCCTCACTGCCCTGAACTTCAAAGCTGCCCTCATAGGAACCGTGAGGGTGGATGCCCGAAAGCAGCTTGATCAGCGTGCTTTTGCCGGCTCCGTTCTCTCCGCAAAGGGCATGAATTTCCCCTGCGGCGAGGTCAAACGACACATCGCTCAGGGCGGTGACGCCGGGAAATTTCTTGGTGAGGTTCTGCGCGCGGAGAATCATGGTCAGGAGGTGAACTTGGCCGATGCTGGCAAAGTCCATCCGCCCTGCCAAGAGCGGATTTTAGGCAGCGACGGGAGCATCGAACCAGCGGTTGTGCTCCTTGATGAGGTCCACCAGACGCTCCACTGCCTCTTCCTCCGGAATGTTAAACTTCACGGCCGTCTTGCCGACGTAAAGATTGATCTTGCCCGGAGCTCCTCCGACGTAGCCAAAGTCTGCGTCCGCCATCTCACCCGGACCATTCACAATGCAGCCCATGACGGCGATGCGCACGCCTTTGAGGTGGCCGGTGGCTTCGCGGATTTTCTGCGTGGTCTGCTGGAGGTTGAAGAGCGTCCTTCCGCAGCTCGGGCAGGCCACATAGTCTGTCTTGAAGATGCGGACACCCGCTGCCTGCAGGATATTGTAGCTGATGCGCAGGCTCTGCCCAGGAGCGCTTTCGCCCTGGACGATCACGGCATCACCGATGCCATCGCAGAGCAGGGATCCGATGTTGGTGGCGGCGCGCAGCAGGTTGGCGACGAAATCAGACTCCGCACTGGTTTCCTGAACGCCTTCTGCGGCTGTGAAGGTATCCTTCAGAAGGATGGGATGGCGTGCCTGAAGCTTCGCTGCCAGCAGGCGGAAGGCATGAATCGGATGCAGAGGCGTGCCATCCGCGACTGTGACAAGCCGGGCCTCGGTCGAAGCATTCACGGCCTGCACTGCGGCATCGTCACGAGGATCGAGGGCGATGACGCCACTTTCCTCAATGATGACCTCCGGCTTGTAGTCACCCAGCTTGTCGATCTTGTGAGCGACGGCATTCCACTTGGCGCGGGAGGTGAAGACCGGCACGGTGGCACCCTGGCCGACCTCGATTCCAGCCAGGGTCAGCCGGTCGGTGGCGCGGCGGCTGTAGCTGAAGGGGTCATAGCTCACGGCAGGAGCTTCGCAGACGGTTGTTCCCGCCGTGGCGGCCATCTGATCCTGCACGGAGGCCACCAGGGCACGGGCTACGGGGATTTCGTGGATGGCATCTTCAGTCAGCGAGACGCGCACGGTGTCGCCAATGCCATCGGCCAGCAGGGATCCGATGCCGATGGCGCTTTTGATGCGGCCGTCTTCGCCATCGCCAGCCTCGGTGACGCCGAGGTGCAGCGGGTAGTTCCAGTCGCTGCCCAGTTCGTTCAATCTGGCGACAAGCAGGCGGTAGGCCTCGATCATCACCTTGGGATTGCTGGCCTTCATCGAGAAGATGAAGTTGTGGAAGTCATGAGCCCTGGCGATGCGGGCAAATTCCAAGGCGCTCTCCACCATGCCATGAGGCGTGTCGCCCCAGCGGTTCATGATACGGTCGCTGAGCGATCCATGGTTGGTGCCGATGCGCATGGCGCGGCTCAGGCGTTTGCACTCCTCCACCAGGGGCACGAACTGCGCCTCCATGTAGGCCACTTCCTCAGCATATTCCTCGTCTGTGTACTCTTTGACGGCGAACTTCTTCTTGTCGGCATAGT
>CALDGV010000675.1 GCA_937941745.1 uncultured Prosthecobacter sp.
CATCCACATCTCCAGCGTGCTTGGGGTGGGAGGCCGGCTGAAGCGCAATGTTTACTGCGCCTGCAAGGCGGCGCTGATCGGCCTGGCTCGGGCCAGTGCTCTCGACCTTGGCCCTTATGGCATTACGGTGAACTGCCTCTGCCCGGGACCTTTCCTCACCGACATGCCAGGCAAGCTGCTCAATGACGAAGAAAAGCAGTATTTCGCAGACCGGACAGCCTTGAAACGCTGGGCAGCTCCCCGGGAGCTCGCAGGCCCAGCGCTTCTGCTGGCCAGTGAAGCAGGCAGCTACATCACCGGCCAGGGCATCGTGGTGGATGGCGGAGCCGCTGTGAACATTCTTTGAATCAAGCCATGCTCGAAACCAATCCCTGGACCACCCTCAGCACCCGCGAGACCTATAGCAACCCTTGGATACGGGTTCGGGAAGACCAGGTGATCAATCCAAATGGCGGCCGCGGCATTTACGGCGTTGTGGAATACCAAAACCGGGCCGTTGGAGTCATTCCCGTGGATGACGATGGCTTCACCTGGCTCGTCGGCCAGTGGCGCTACTGCCACGACAGCTACGAATGGGAGATCCCGGAAGGCGGCTGCCCTCCTGGAGAGGAACCTGAAGACTGCGCCCGACGTGAACTTTTGGAAGAAACCGGCCTCCTGGCCGAGGTGATCGAGCCGCTGCTCACCGGCCTTCAGCTTTCGAATTCGACCACCAACGAGGTTTGCGACCTGTTCGTCGCCCGAGGCATCCGCCAGGGCACCGCTTGTCCGGATGAAACCGAACAGTTGCACGTCAAGCGGGTGCCTCTGCATGAAGCCATCGCCATGGCCAGGGATGGGCGTATCAAGGATGCCCCCAGTGTTCTGGCCCTCCTGGCATTGGCCATGAAATTGCGCTGAGGAGGTTCACCTCAGTTCGGCGAAGCCGCAAAAGACGCTGGAGTCCTCTGGCGGCCTGATTGGAAGCGGCTCATCATGATCCAGATGCTCCCGGCAGGTCGTAAAGAACTCCTCTTCGGAACTCACTCGGCGGATGCGATGCTCAAACTGGCCGTCATCAATGCCCGTGCTGATGAAGACCATGTAGCGCTTCATTTTCTGGACCTGCTTTTGAGGCATGTAATGAGGCTGAAAAGCCGCCGTGCACTCATAGAGCTGATGCACATAATCCAGC
This sequence comes from uncultured Prosthecobacter sp., assembly GCA_937941745.1. Lineage (GTDB taxonomy): Bacteria > Verrucomicrobiota > Verrucomicrobiia > Verrucomicrobiales > Verrucomicrobiaceae > Prosthecobacter. Next base: position 1,175 of record CALDGV010000675.1, read on the forward strand.
AGATCGCGGCGCGTCGGTCCTGGAAAACTCCGACCTTCCCATGCCGCACGGAACTGAGCAAACAGCCAGGGATGGCGGATGGCTCCACGGCCAATCATCAGGCCGGCAGCGCCCGTTTTGGCCAGATAAGCCAGGCCGGTGGGAACATCCACGACGTTACCGTTGGCAATCACCGGGCAATTCATTGCCTGAACAGCCATCGCCACACACTCGGGGTGCACAGGAGTCTTGTAGGCATCACGCACCGTCCTCCCATGAATCGTGAGCATCTGGATGTCATGTTTTTGGAAGATCTCCAGCAGACGCGGGAACTCCGTCTTATCCGCAAAACCGACACGGCATTTCACCGTGAACCGCCCCTGAATCGTGTCACGGAGGGAGCGTAGGATGGCATCCACCCGTTCAGGCTGACGAAGAAGACCACCCCCTGCGTCTTTGCGGCAGACCACTGGAGCAGGGCATCCCAGATTGAGGTCAATCCCAGCCACAGGATGCCTCTCCAACTCACGTGCCGTGCGGACCAGAGCCGGAATGTCCTGCCCGATCATCTGGGCGAGCACCGGACGACCGGTCTCATTCTCAGTGATGGAACGGAGTGTGGCCGGATGCAGTTGCGAATCCGGTGTCACCCGGAAGTATTCGGTCACATACAGGTCAGGTCCGCCATAGCGGGCCATGAGGCGCATGAAAGGCAGGTCCGTCACATCCTGCATGGGAGCCAGGACGAGCGCTGGGCGATCAACAGGAAGCATGGATGCAGAACAAACAACAAGCCCCGTCCTGACGTGCAGGGCGGGGCTGGCTGGAAAAATCGTGCTGCGGACTACTCCTCAGCGGTGACGGTAAGCACCTGACGGCCTTTGTAGTAGCCGCAGGAAGGGCAGGCCACGTGGCCGGGGACGGTGGTGCCGCACTCAGGGCAGGTCTTCAGGGAAGGAGCGCGCCAGCGGTTCGCACCCTGACGGAGGCGTTGACGGCACTTGGATTGACGGCGTTTGGGGTTGGCCATGTTCGGAAGGGGGGTCGCTAGTTCTTCAATTGATCGAGGGCATCCCAGGCTCCACCTGCTGCGCCGGGTGTTTCAGGAGCCAAGGGAGAAGCAATGGCATCGAAACGACCTTCGGCAGGACAGTCGCGCGGATCAACGTTGCCATCTTCACAGCGCGGGAAGTTGGGAAGGGCGACGAGAATGTCTTCCCTCAACAGGTCTGTCAAGTCGATCGTTCCCTCCTTTTCAATCGGAACCTCGGCCTGGTAATCCGGCATCTCCACTCTTTGACGGAACCGCTCCAGGCAACGTCCGCACTCCAGGCTGAACTCTGCCAACACGCTCCCGGTGACTTCCAGCTCATCTCCATCACGAATCACCTGCAAATCGTAGGTCAGCGGCGATTCGGCATGGATCGTGTCGGACGCAGTCAGCGCAAAGAAGGAGGCAGGCAGGCTTCCTGACAGGCTTTTGCCATCAGAAGGCAGGTGGCGGAGGTCGATTTGAAGCGGGTTCATGGCGCAAGAAGACATCGCCGTTGATTCGATGCGAAGGAAATTTTCCAAATGTCCTTCCTGCTCTGCGTTAGAGCATCGGATACGGACGCCTCAAAGCCGGAGAACATCTTGTGAAATCGCTCTTCATCACCCTTCTCATCATTGGAGCGCTTTTCGGCGCCTATGATTACTTTCTGGCACCACCCTGGGAGCGATTGATCTTTGAGAAGACGGCGCGCCCAGCGGCGGCCTCATCGACCGGGATTCCCGCCCATCAGATTGAGGACGATCCTCAAGCAACGACCACCAGGGCAGACGCAGGCCGGGATTCATGGCAACCCAGCATCCCCAAACTGCCGAGTGATGAATTTGTCCCTCCTGCCATCCCTGCCGTGGAGAAGGTGACGCAGAACTGGACTCAGATTCCCCGCCAGGCCTTCCCCAGGCCGGTTGTGCTCAAAACGGATGTGCAGGTCAGGATGAGCGTCGGCTTTTCCACGCTGCGCAGTGGCGCCACGGTGCAGGCATTGGCCGCAGATCAGGGCAGCCTGCAGATTGCTCCAACCTCCACCTCACCCGCCCGAGGAACGGTCGCGGTGGTGGACACGGATTTCCCACAGCAGATCCACGCTGCCTATGAAAAGTGGAAGGCAGCTCGAATTGAGCAGGCGCGGCAGGCCTGGCTGAATGCCAAAACACGCATCACGACCCCGGGCAAGGACAACAGCACCCTGGCCAAAGGGCTTGGCGTGAGCTTTGCGGAGGATGGCAGGCCGGTTCAGAACCCTGATGGCAGCTACAACCTGCTGCTTGGCATCCTCTCCACAGGAAGAGTGACCGATGTGGACCCGAACAAAGTGAGTCACTGGAGCCTGCCAAGACAGGAAAGCATCGACGGAAAACCCACCTGGGTGATCGACGTCACCTACACGACCACGACGCTCTTTGGCCCCATGGAGGTGTCGAGCCATGCCCACATCCGTGATCAGCAGTTCATCCGCTGGGTGTTCGATTCCGGTGAGCCTGTGCCATGAAAGCGGAGAATCGGCCATCGTGAGTCTCACTCCATCTCACAAATTCCTTTCGAGAATGGCCTTGTCCTTCATGAGCTGGTTTTTTAAGCTTCAGCCGAGAACAAGAAATCGAACCCAGCTCTCTTATGAAAACTGAAGCATCGCGCCCCGCATTACCCCTGCTTGCCTTGGTTCTCCTAGCCTGCAGCCTGACTGCCTGCAAAATCCCGCCGCGCTATGCCATGAGGGAGATTCAAAGCAAAGGCCTCTTCATCTACCTGAGCACGGATTACAGCAACATGCCGCAGGGTTACTGGGCCTCCTCGGCACCATTTCAGCTTCAACGCCCCCAGGCACAGCCACGCCCAGTGAACCGGGTTCCCTACAGGAGCACCTACGACAGCAATCGTCACCTCGTCGCGAACCTGGACTCGCCAGCGAGTCCTGCTTCAGCCGCGATTTCCGCTCCTGCGGCGGCTGAAATGTCGCTCGACTCTCCAACCCCTCTGACCGGCAGTGCCGCCTCTGCATCAGCCACCGTTCCAGCCAAGACCCAAGATGCAGCCGCGATTGCAGACCCGAATGTCTCGCCAAATCAGGCGGCAGCCACTAAGCCGGAGAAATCCGACGATAATCTGCCTTATGGTACCCCTGTGACCGGTCGTCCCGGCATGGTGATCAGCCCTTACACAGATGCCTCCAAGAAGCAGCTCGTCGATGTCACCGGCCTGCCCGTAGGCGAGAAGGTCAAAGACCCCTACACGGGAAAACTGTTCCGGGTGCCGCCGACCGTCCAGGCCGAGAACAAGCCTGCCGCGGCCACTGAGGAAAAACCAGCCAAGAGCACTGAAGGCCAACCCTGAAAAGGCCGGAAGACATCCTTTGAAAATTCTCCATTGGGCAGTCGGATCGACCGTGCCATGAGTAAGGGAGTGGCCTCCCCGTTTTTCACTTTCGACCAGCTTCAAAACTTCCCAGAGCTAAACCCGCCTGCACGGCTTGCCGTGATCGGAGATCCGATTGGGCACTCCCGCTCGCCGCAGATGCACAATCCAGCCCTGCGAGCCTGCGGGATCGATGGGCAGTATGTGCGGGTTCAGGTGCCCATAGGACGCGTGAAGGAGGCTTTTGCGCATTTCGCACGCCAGGGGTTTGTAGGCGTCAACATCACCATCCCTCATAAGTTTGAAGCCCTGGACTCCGTGGATGTGATCGATCCGCTGGCCCAGCGCCTCGGTGCGGTGAACACGCTGGCCATCCGGAAAGAAGGCCTGTTTGGCTACAATACAGATGGCCCAGGCTTCCTTCGCAGCGTCAAGGAGGCATTCGACGCAGACATCAAAGACCTGCGGGTGCTGATTCTCGGCGCCGGAGGTGGTGCTGGGAGGGCTGTCGCCGTGCAGAGCATCCTGGCTGGCTGTGCCAAGCTGATGCTGGCAAACCGCACCGAGTCCAAGCTGGCTCCCTTGCTGACTGAATTGAAGGCGCTGGATGCCTCGGCCGACCTCAAAACCTGCACACTTGAGGCGGCCGACCTGGCCACCCGGCTTCCGGAAGTGGATTTGATCGTCAACGCCACCTCCGTCGGCATGAAGGCCGAGGATCTTCCCCTGCTTCCCGCAGGCTGCCTTGATGCAAATCACCTCGTTTACGACATGGTTTACCGTGCCAGCGGGCCGACAGACCTCATTCAACAGGCGAAATTGTCAGGCTCCAAATCTGCGGATGGCCTGTGCCTTCTGCTTCACCAGGGCGCCATCTCTTTTGAGCACTGGTTTCAGCGGCCGGCTCCGCTCGAAGCCATGCGTGAAGGGCTGCTCGCCAGCCTCCAGCCCGGCTGAAGCTGTCAGCAGCCTGAACATCTCCAAGAGTCCGACCGAGTGTGGTGAATGCCCCATGTTTCATGAGTCATTCAATCCATATTAGCTGACAAGCTGGCTGAGAATCCACGTTCCGAAGCACCTCATGAAGCGCCTTTTCTGCCTGCTCAGCCTTCTCTCGACCCTGTCCTTCAGCGCGCCTCCCAACATCGTCATCATGCTCGTGGATGACATGGGCATCATGGACACTTCCCTGCCCTTCCTGACCGATGAGAACGGCAAGCCCAGGCGCTATCCGCTGAATGACTTCTACCGCACTCCGAACATGGAGCGTCTGGCGGCCCGCGGAGTGCGCTTCAACAACTTTTGCGCCATGAGCGTGTGCTCCCCCACCAGGATTTCGATCATGACTGGGCAGAACGCAGCGCGCCATCGCACAACCAACTGGATCAATCCAGGCTCCGACAACGCCGGACCTCAAGGCCCCTCCGACTGGAACTGGAAAGGCCTTCGAAAAGGTGATGTAACACTGGCCGGCCTTCTCCAGGCCGGCGGCTACCGCACCATTCATGTGGGCAAAGGCCACTTTGCTCCCCGGGAATACGAGGGGGCCGACCCATCCAACCTTGGATTCGACATCAATGTCGCCGGAGCCTCCATCGGTGCTCCAGGAAGCTACTACGGAGCTCAAAACTTTGATCGTCCGA
>CALDGV010000676.1 GCA_937941745.1 uncultured Prosthecobacter sp.
CTAGGCGCTGATGCACCACGGAGGCATGAAAACTGCCGAAGTCTGTGGTATAGCCAAAGTCCACCTCGCCTCGTTCTTCCAGCCTCTTGATCTTTTCTTCACCCAGGAAGCCATAGGCCAGACGGCGGGTGTCTTCAGCTGTGAGCACCGCGCCGTTGTGCCAGATGGGACTGAGCGTGCCGTAGCGTCGCCAGATAGGCTGGCAGGCAGTGGCCAGGTGCAGGTCCGAAGCATCGTACTGCATGCAGAAGCGGAGGTAATCATCCACGGAGCCCAGCACGGGCACGAGATCTTGCGGTTGTTCGGCTTGGTCAGACATGGGGAGGTAAATCGTCAGTCACGGGCGGGGCGCCTGCTGAATGGGAAAAGTGGTTGGTCAGGTAGGATTGAAGGAACTGGGTGCCGTATTTCAGCGCCGTCTGCCGCGCCATGCCGAGCACGGGCTGCATCAACAGTGCTAAAAACCCATTTTTTCTATCGGAAGCACCTGAGATGTCACGATCAAATTTCCCTCGTCGTGACGGCATCAGCGTGCGCCATAGGATCAGGCCACCAACGCCCGCCGCTGCGATCCAGGCCCAAGTGTGCTGCTGGACAGACTGACGCAGCAGTTCCTTCGGGTTCCAGGCCTCTGAAGCGAGGTGCACATGCGTGCCGAGCAGCTGGCGCGCCTCTTCAAGATCCCGCAGCGCCTGCTGTTTCGGAGTGAGTCTTACTGGGGATGGTTGCCGCTGAGCCATTCGCGATCGCGTTGGAATTGCCGGAAGGTTTCCTCAAAAACCTGCAGCCGCCGCAGGATGCTGCGGACTCTGAGGAGGAATGCCAGACCGAAGAGCAAATGCGCGCCTGCCGCGCCCAGGGCCACTTTCCACCATGGCCAGCCCTGGGTCTGAGCCACGAGCCAGACCAGTGCTGGCACGGCAAGCAGCCAGCCGCAGAAGAGCAGGCCGGCAGCGATGGCCGAAAGGACCAGCAGCGAAGTAAATTTTACTCCTGCCTCCTGGGCCTCGATTTGCAGGAGCCGTCCACGAGCCTCGCCATACAAGGCCAGAGCGCGCAACAGCGACTTCAGGCGGGAGACTTCCAGGTCCATCATGCTGGGGGCGCTTCCTGGGGGTGAGGCAGTTTTAGAAATCGGTATCAGCTACGCTTAGCGGCGGAGAATGAGTCCGACCAGGACGCCGACACCGAATGCGGTGAGCAGTGCCTGCCGCGGTTTTTCGCGTGCCAGGGTTTCAGCCTCGGTCATGAAGCTCTCATAAGTCTGTTTGGCCTGGCCCAGGGCTTCGTCGGCATAGGCTCGCAGGTCTTCCGTCTTGTCGTGCAGCTCCGATTTGATTTCTGCCGCCTTTTGTCCAGCGCTGGACTTGATCTGATGTGCCCGGGACTCCGCAGCATGACGCAGTTCGGTGGCTTTCTGGGCTGCTGCCGCCCGCAGTTCTTCTGCGGCCTTCAGGGCACTGGCTTTCGCAGCCTGAAAGGGATCATTGGTCGGAGCTGCGCTGAAACCAAGGTCAGGAAGAGGAGTGGAGTCGCTCATGGCAGAAGAAGGATTTGAATTGGGATTTAAGGCGAAGCGCCTGCGATGGCGAGGGAAAAAAGCCGCCAGTTCAAACCTCGCTTGGCAGCAGACGCGCCAGTTCGGCAGGCAGTGGGGATTCAAAGGTCATTTCCTCTTCCGACACCGGATGAAGGATCTTCAAGCGCACCGCATGCAGCGCCAGCCGCCGGGCGGGGTTCGACTTGGCACCATATTTGGGATCTCCCACTACGGGGCAGCCTGCTTCTGCCAGCTGCACTCGGATCTGGTGCCGGCGTCCTGTGCCCAGGGTCAGCTCCACGAGGGTCCGGCCCATGCCGTGCCTGAGGACTCGGTAATGCGTCACCGCCTCTCGAGCTCCTGGGCCGGCGCCGTGGCGGACAAACACCCGGTGAGGCTGGCTTTCATCCAGGTAATGCCGAAGGGTGCCAGACTGCGCGGGTGGCTCACCCTCCACAAGGGCCTGATAACGTTTTTCGTAGCTCTGCCACTGGCTTTGCAGTGTCTCTTTGGCTTCCTCCGTCTTGGCAAAAAGCAGCACTCCTGAGGTCTCGCGGTCCAGTCGGTGCACGATCCAAACGCGCGCCTTGCCGCTGTGAGCCGCATCCCGGCAGTAATGAGTCAGGTAGGAGTAGGCGGTGCGTTCTTTTTCGCTTTCCGTCGCGATGGTCAGCAGGCCGGCCGGTTTATGCACCACCAGGATCTCCTCGTCCTCGTGCAGGATCGTCAGGCCTTCCGGCAGATCCTCCGCAGGCGGCGGAGGGGCTTTCCCGGGCACAATGCTGACCTTGTCGCCTGCCTGCAGCGCATGGTCGTGGCGGGTGATCACCTGCTCGTTGACCCGCACGCCGCCAAACTTCAGCCATTGCTTCACCTTGGTCCGTTTTACCTCTGGCCATGCGGCCAGGAGGAAAGGCAGCAGTGCCTGGGGCTCGGGGACGGTCTTTGCGGGAATCATTTCCCAGCCCGTAGTGTGCCGGGGCTGGCACGTCAAACCTCTTCATGCTATCTCCCCGCCATGCCTCTTCCTGATCATGATGCGCTGGCCCGGCGGATGAAAAAGCTCGGCATCCGTGAGGATGACCTGGAGGAGGACTTCGTGCGCGGCACCGGCCCTGGTGGTCAGAAGATCAACAAGACCTCCTCCACCGTGCAGTTGCGCCACCTGCCCACCGGTCTCGAAATCCGCTGCCAGCGTGAGCGCTCCCAGGTCATGAACCGTCACTGGGCTCGTGTCGAACTGTGCGAGCGGCTTGAAAAAGCCCTCTCCGAAGCACGCCTCGCAGTTCAGAATGAGCGTGAAAAGACCCGTCGGCAAAACCGCCCTCGTCCGCGCGGCTTGAAGCAGCGCATCCTCAAATCAAAAAAGCAACGCGGTGAGGTGAAGAAGGGCCGGGGGCGGGTGAGTGAAGACTGATTGATCCCCCGGGGCCGACCAGCGACCTCAGGGGCAGGAAGATGTCAGATCCGGTTTCTTTTCCGGTATTCGCCAGGGGTGATGCCGAAGCGTTTTCGGAAGGCTTCCGCCATGTACTGAGGATGCTTGAACCCGGCACGATCGGCGATGGCATCCAGCGTCAGGTCTGTCTGAGACAGCAGCTTTTCCACCAGACCAAAGCGGATGCGGATCAACTCATCCCCAGGACTGCGGCCCACAGACGCCTTCATGCGGCGCTCCAGTGCGCTTCGCGACAGGGCTACTTCACGTGCGACTTCATCCACACCAACGCCTTCGGCGGCTTTTTGCCGGATGAAGTGGAGTGCTCGTGCGATGCGCTCATCCTCCACGGCCACAATGTCGGAGGATTGGCGCACCACGACATCCCCAGGAGAAAGCAGCGTTTCCTTCGGCGGAGCCTTTTTTTATGCCATTCAGTCATCCAGGAACTTTGCCGCCTGATAGCCGGCATGCTGGCCGCGCAGTTGCACGCTGGAAAGAGGCGGCCAGGCAGTTTCGCAAAGGGTCTTGTCATTCTCAGCGCCGACCACGGCCAGTTCCTCCGGCACTCGCAGGCCGGCCCGCCGTGCGGCATCAAGCATCCAAAATCCAAGCTGGTCGTTGGTGGTAAAAACGGCGCAGGGCTTTTCCAGTGAAGTGAGCCAGTCGGCTAGACGACGCTGGTGCTGGTCCCAGCGTGGCCGGTTCCCAGCTTCGGGGGCATATTCGAAGAGATCACAGGTGCAGCCATGCTTCTGCAGGGTGTCGCGGAAGCTTTCCCAGCGCTGGACGAAGAAGCGTTCCGAGGTGTCCAGCCCACAGGCAAACTTGCGGAAGCCACGGTCCAGGAAATGTCGGGCCACACGCTCGCCAACGATGTGGTTGTCCATGCCGACAAAAGGGAAGGGGTGCTTCAGCACGGTGGTGCGCAGTTCAATGACCGGCAGCCGGGTCGCCTTAAGCTGGCGCAGCAGACCGGCGTCCACCGTGCGAGCCAGGATGCCATCCCCGGGCCAGTCCTTCAGCCAGTCGGGAAAGCTTGAGCGCAGGTCGCGCGGTTCCAGATAAAGCGACCAGGGGCCGTGCTCTGCCACGTAGCGCCGGATGCCGCGCACAATGTCTCGCCCATAGGAGCGGGAGGTGTCCACCAGCACGGCGACCTGTGGGATGTCGGCATTCATAGGCCGACTAAACCAGGATCACCTGCGCCATCGCAAGCTCCTGAGTGTGGGTGATCGAAAGCAGGCTTCCGCTGCTGCCCAGACGCTGGGCGTGGGCCTGGGCCTCGCCATGCAGGAGGAGTACAGGCCTGCCCGAATCCTCGCGCAGGACCTCGATCTGCCGCCAGTCCACGCCCTGAGCCCAGAGGCCGGTTCCGATCGCTTTTGCGGCGGCCTCCTTGGCGGCGAAACGTGCGGCAAAGTGCATCGCTGGATCCGCGCAAGATTCACAGTAGGTGATTTCGCCTGCCGTGAAGGTGCGCTCCTTGAAGCGTTGACCGTGCCTCTCCAGCAGGCTGCGGATGCGGCCGACTTCCACGAGGTCGATGCCGAGGCCTTTCGGAGTCATGACAGATGAGGGTAGGCCTTCATGGCTGCCAGCATCTCCTGAATGGCGGTGCGCAGGCCGACAAAAATCGACCGGGCCACGATGCTGTGGCCGATGTTCAGCTCCACCAGATGTGGCACGATGAAGAGTTCCGGCAGGTTTTTGGTGGTCAGGCCATGCCCGGCATTCACCTGCAGGCCGAGGCTGTGGGCCAGTTCGGCAGCAGCCTTCAAACGCTGGGCTTCCGCCTGGCGTTTTTCCCCGAGTTCGTTCGCAAAGGTGCCCGTGTGCAGTTCGATCATGCTGGCACCGATTTCCTGGGAGGCACGCACCTGGTCGAGGTCTGGATCAATGAACATGCTGACGCGTGTGCCGTTGGCTTCCAGGGCCGCCACACTGGCTTTCAGCGCACCTTTTTGGCCTACGACATCCAGCCCGCCCTCGGTGGTGACCTCCTCCCTGTTTTCGGGCACCATGCAGACGAAGTCAGGCTTCACCCGCAGGGCGATGTCGAGGATCTCAGGCGTGTTGCCCATCTCCAGGTTGAGCAGGGTCTGAATCTCGCGGCGCAGCAGAAAAACATCCTCATCCAAAATGTGACGGCGGTCGGCACGCAGATGCACGGTGATGGAGTGCGCTCCCGCCGCCTCTGCCTCCTGGGCGGCCTGCAGGATGGAGGGTTCGACATTGTGCGCGCCGAGCATGGTCCGGTAACGGGCCTGACGCAGGGTGGCGACGTGGTCAATATTGACACCAAGATGAAGGGACATGGCTGGGCGGAATAGAAAGGGTTGGAGCGAGAAATCACCGAGCCTGCCCCCCGGGGCAAGGGGCATCTGGGGGGAAATCCGTATGCACATGATCGAAACCTTGCCGAAGGTTCCTGAAAAGGGCGTGGAACTGTGGAAAGAACCCTGCTTGACTGCTCGTGATTCAAGCCGCCCTCTGGACCCGATTTCCGCCCCCAAACCCTCCCCCATGTCCGATACCGCCGCCGCTGCCGCCCTCGTCAATGGTTTCAACAAACTCAAAACAGCCCTGAGCAGGCGCATCGTGGGGCAGGAGGCTGTGATCGAGCAGGTCTTCATCGCCATCTGCGCAGGTGGTCACAGCCTTCTGGAAGGCGTGCCCGGTCTGGCCAAGACACTGCTGGTGAAGTCCCTTGCGGACGCCATGCACCTCAGCTTCCGCCGCATTCAGTTCACACCGGATCTCATGCCGGCGGACATCACGGGCACGGAAATCATCCAGGAAGATCCCGAGACGGGCCGCAGGAGGCTCGTCTTCATGCAGGGACCGATCTTCTCCCAGATCATCCTGGCGGATGAAATCAACCGCACGCCTCCCAAAACCCAGGCCGCCCTGCTCGAAGCTATGCAGGAAAAGCATGTCACGGTGGGGCAGGAGACCTTTGAGCTGCCCAAGCCCTTCTTTGTCCTCGCCACGCAGAACCCGATCGAGCAGGAAGGCACCTATCCCCTGCCTGAAGCGCAAAAAGATCGCTTCCTCTTCCTCATCAAGGTCGATTACCCCACCCGCGAGCACGAGCGTGAAATCGTGGCCCGCACCACTGGCGGCATGCAGGAGGAGATCGAGGCTGTCCTCACCGCTGAGGAAATCCAGGCTGCCCAGCAGCTCGCCCGCAAGGTGCCGGTGCCAGATCATGTGACGGATTTCGTGCTCGACCTAGTTCGTGCCACGCGTCCGACCGAGCCTGATGCGCTGCCTTACGTCAAAGAGATGCTCAGCTGGGGGGCCGGGCCTCGTGCCAGCCAGATGCTGGTGCTCGCAGGCAAGGTGCGTGCGCTTCTGCAAGGCCGCACCCATGTCACCACCGATGATATTGAAGCTCTCGCCCTCCCCGCGCTGCGCCACCGTCTAGTTCCCACCTTCCATGCCGAAGCTGAAGGTATCACGGTGGACATGATCGTGAAGGAACTGATCCAGAAGGTGAAAAAGGCAGGTGTGAAGGCGCTGTGAAACTCTGAAGAAGCGGCTCACGGGATAGGCCAGATTTGGTTCGATCCCAGCATCCCGCGAATCCTGCCGAAGAAAGCCTGCGAATGGCCCAACTGAGCTCCATCCTCGAAGCCGAAGACATCACGAGTCTGCAGAATCTGCAGCTCTTCGCCCGCACCGTGGTCGAGGGTTTCACCACCGGGCATCACGCCTCGCCCCACAAGGGGTTCAGCGTCGAATTTCGCCAGCACCGCCCTTATGTGCAGGGAGATGACATCCGCCGCCTGGACTGGAAGATCTTTGGCAGGGCGGACCGCTTCTACATCCGCGAGTATGACGAGGAGACCAACCTCCGTGCCACCGTCGTGCTCGATGCCAGCGGCAGCATGGACTACCGCGGGCAGAAGGGGGTCTGGAAGTTTGACTATGCCCGCAAGCTTGCCGCCGCGCTCTCCTACCTGCTCATGAGCCAGCAGGATGCCGTGGGGCTTGTCACCTTCGATTTCAAGGTGCGCGAATTCATCCCCAACCGCACCCGCATCACCCATCTGCATCATTTGCTGGAGACCATGATCGCGACCAAGCCGGGAAAAGAGACCTCGCTGGCCCCGGTCTTGGAATCGCTGGCCCAGCGACTGAAGCGGCGCGGGCTCGTCATTCTCATCAGCGACTTCTTTGACGACCCCGCCGCCATCCTCAAGGCCATCGGCGTGCTCCGTAAACAAGGTCATGAGATCATCGCTCTCCAGCTCTGGGACCGCGACGAACTCGAGTTTCCCTTCGGCCAATGGGCGCGCTTCGAGAATTTGGAGAAAGACGATGATTTCCTCCTCCTGGATCCTGCCACCATCCGCCTCCGCTACCTGGAGGTGCAACGTGTTTTCCAGGATCAGTTGAAGGAAGGCTTCCGCAAGCATCAGGTCGATTACCTGTCCCTCCCCACGGATGAACCGCACTCCGCTGCCCTGCGGAGTTATCTGGCCCTGAGAATGCGATGACCTTCCTCAATACCATTCTCCTCTGGGGTGCTGCGGCTTTTCTCATTCCGCTGCTGATCCATCTGCTGAACAAGCGGAAGGTTGTCACGGTACGCTGGGGGGCGATGCACCTGCTTCAAGAGGTGATCCGTCAGCGGAAGCGGAAGTGGAAGGTTGAGCAGTGGCTGCTGCTGGCGGCGCGCATCGCGATCCCGATCGTGATGGCGCTGTGCCTGGCCCGGCCGGTGCTGACCGCACTCCGCGCTTTTGGCCTGGGTAAAACCTCGCTGGTGATGCTGCTGGATGACTCCTTCTCCATGAGGGCACCCTCTGCGGGTGGTTCACCCGCCGATCGTGCCCGTCAGGATCTGGCGCAGATGCTTGAAGCACAGCCGAAGGGTAGTGATGTGCAGGTGGTGCTGGCCGGCGGTGATGCGCGTCGGTTGTTCGATCAACCCACGACCGCGCTGGATGTCATCCCCAGGCAGCTCGCTGAAATGCCTGCCCAGGCCGGGCCTGTGAAGGTCAATGATGCCGTTCAAACTGCCGCAGCAGCGCTCTCCAAAGCCTCCAATGGAGCTCGTGAACTTGCCATCGTGTCAGACTTCCAGGCCAGCGACTGGCAGGGGGTCGCAGATGGAGCCGCACTGCCCGCCCTGGAGGCTCTGCTCAAGCAGGAGCCAAAGCCTCAGGTGACTTTCTACCGTCTTGCCAGCGACCTGACCGAAAACCTCAGCATCGCCAGCGCAGATCTCTCGGCCCTCGTCGTGGCTGAAAAGCAGCCAGTCGGCCTGCGAGTCCGGATTCAGAACCACGGCAAACGCCCCTGGCAGGATGTGGCGGTGCATCTGGAGGCTGATGGAGCCCGGCTGCGCACCTCGCGTGTGAGCCTGCCGCCAGAAGGCGAATCCGTCATCGCCTTCACCCATGCCTTCGACACGGTGGGCGATCATTCGCTCGCCGTGCGCATCGAGGGAGACAGCTTCCCGGACGACAATGCCTTCTACTCTGTCATCCAGGTGCGCAATCAGCTGAACGTTTTGCTGGTTGATGGCGACCCGAGTGATGAACCGCTGGGTGGTGCGGCCGACTTTCTGGAGCTGGCGCTGACTCCTTATCAGGCTGCTGAGAATGCCACGCTCAAAGACCTCATTCGCATCACCAAGATCGATGCTCGTCGTTTCCGGGATGATGATTTGAAGGGCAAGGAGGTCGTCGTCCTCGCTGATGTGGAGCGCATTCGCAGCAACCTGTCAGCGCTGGAGAAGTTTGTGAAGGCAGGTGGAGGCCTCATTGTGTTTGCCGGACCACACTCCGATGTGGACTGGTACAACCGTGATTTTTTCCGCAAAGGTGAAGGGCTCTTCCCAACTTCGGTGAAAGGCCTGCAACGATCCGCCAGCAGTGCCGCGCCTGCTCGCATCCTGCAGCAGCGCCTCACCCATCCGGCCACCATTTACTTCAATGATGCCCGTGGTGGCCGCCTCCAGGAGGCTGAATTCCAGAGCTGGTGGGAGTTTGAGGCCAGTGCAGGTGCCAAACCGATCCTCCAGCTTGATCGTGGCATGCCGTTGTTCATCGAGAAGGCGCACGAGCGCGGCCGGGTCATCGCAGCTGCCACCACCGCCGACGCGGAATGGTCGAACCTGCCCCTGCAGCCGTTCTTTGTGCCTCTGATGCAGCGATTGGTCACCTATCTCGCGACGCAAAGCACACTCAGCGCCTGGGACCGCGTTGGGGAGCCACTGCGCGTGGTGATGGGCAGGGAGCGAGTTGGTGTGGAGTACACCCTGCGTGATCCCACGGGTCAGGCCGAAGCGTTAAAAGTCCGCCCCGATGCCGACAAGGCCATCTTGGAATCCAAACCCATTGCCGCGCCTGGCATCTACAAGCTCACGCAAGGCACTGAAACCCGCCTGCTGGCCTACAATCTGGACCCGGATGAATCGAACCTCGCTCCCTTGCCTGCGGACAAGGTTCAGGCCATCGCCGAGCGTCACCAAGCCTCATTTGTGGACAGCCTCGACTCCTGGCAGAAGCTCGACCGCACCCGTCGTCATGGCAGCGAGCTCTGGCAGCCTTTTCTGATGGCGCTGCTCGGCCTGCTCTTTTTGGAGGTGCTGCTCCAGCAGCGCATCGCCAAAGGATGAACCGCCTCCCGTGCCGATTTAAGCCAGCCCTGAGATTCTGATCATCTTGTAAACAACAGCTTCGCATGACTCCCACCACCGAAACCACGCTCCGCTTTGCCGGTGACTACCCTGTCATCGGAGTGTGGCTGGCTGCGTTTGGTCTGGCTGCGTTGATGTGGTGGCTTTACCAGCGTGAACTGAGGCATCAGAGCGGGCGTTTTGCCTGGGTGCCTGCTGCGTGCCGTTCACTGGCGGTCTTCCTCCTGGTGCTGGCGCTCTCAGGGCCCGTTTTACGGCGCGAAACCATCCAGCGTCAGCTTGGCCGGGTGGTGATTGCGGTGGATGCTTCGGCGAGCATGAAACTCGAGGATGAATCTGCTGCGGATGCAAAGGCTGCCTCTTCAGAATCCCGCCTCAGTCGGGCTGAAAAGATCCTGCTCGGAGGAGCCACGCCGCTGGTGAAAAAACTCACAGACACCCAGGATGTGGAGCTGGTGCTGCTTCGAGGCCAGCAGGCGCAGCGGTCATGGTGGCACCGTCAGCAGGGCAAGGATGTTTCGGGTGAGATGCCCGTCACGTTCCAGACCCAGGCGGATGCGCCGATCACGAACCTCGATGCCACGCTCCGTGATGCCCTGGGCCCCGCATCGCCAGGCACTGCCCTGGTGCTGTTTTCGGATGGTCAGCATAACGGACCTGGGTCGCCCGAGGAGTTTGCCACGGCCATGAAGCAGGCAAATACACCGGTCTTCACCGTCGGCTTCGGCACTGAAGTGCCTCCACCAGATCTCAGCGTGCTCAATGTGATCACCGCGGAGTCGGTTTTCAGTGAAGAAAGCCTTCAGGGCCGGGTGGTGGTGCAAGATTCGCTGCCCACGGGCACTCCAGCGCAGGTGCGCGTGAGCAGTGGCGGCAAGCTGCTCTGGCAGCAGGATTTCACTGGTGAAGGCAAGGGAGAGCGACGTTTTGACTTCAGTTTTCCCGTCAGAGACCTGCCTCCACCTCCGTCGGCTGAGCGAGATAAAACACTGCGGCTGCTCAATGTGCAGGTGGCCGTGCAGGGAGAGCGCTCAAGCATCGAAAAGACACGCGCCAACAACAGCCGGGAAGTGGCGCTGCACCTGCTGACAAAGAAGCGCAAGGTGCTCATCCTGGATGGACGTCCGCGCTGGGAAACGCGCTACATCCACAACCACTTTGACCGGGACGAGCGCTGGGAGGTGAAGCTGGTTTTTGATGATTATGCTGCCAAACCTGAAGAGGGTGCGATTCAAAAGGGCTTCCCCAGGAGCCGCGAAGAGCTGCTGACCTACGATCTCGTGCTGCTGGGTGACGTGTCAGTCGAGCGGTTCGGCGCCGCACAGGCGGACTGGTTGGTGGAGTTTGTTGAAAAACGCGGTGGTGGCTTGATCCTGATTGATGGTGCTCGTGGAGGCCTCAAGTCATGGTCAAAAGGAAGGCCTGCCACGCTGATTCCGGCAGCCTGGAAGCCCAATGCCGCGCCGGCAAAGAGCTACACCTGGCAGCTGACCAGCGATGGAGAGCGACAGACCGGCCTGCGACTGAGTGACAGTCCCAGCGCAAACGCCAGCCTCTGGCCCACACTTCCTGAAATGCGCTGGGCTGCAGAGGTGGAGTCTCTGCCTGGGGCGCAGGTGCTTGCTGAACTGAAAAATGGCAGCAGCGGCATTCCGGCAATCATTTTTCGGCAGGTTGGAGCTGGCGCGGTGCTCTACCTCGCCAGCGATGATCTCTGGCGCTGGCGCTATCAGGTTGCCGATCTTTACCACCAGCGCCTTTGGATGCAGATTGCCGCCTGGATTGCCGCCCCGCCTTTTCAAGCCGAGGACAAGGTGCTTTCCATCGGCACGGACCGTCTGCGCTACACCCCGGGGGAGCAGAGTGAGATTCGGGTGCGTGTGCGTGACGCCCAGGGCGGACTCGTAAACAATGCGGAACCTCGTGCCTTCGTGCTGCTGGATGGCAAAGAGGTTGCGACACTTCAACTGGAGCCTGATCCAACTCATTTTGGCATCTACCGCGCCCAGACGCCTCCCCTGAAGGCGGGTGCCTACGAAATTGCTGTGGCTGAGAGCTCCTCTGCTCCGCGTGCCGACCTGCGTCTGAGCCTGCGTGTTGCCGATGCGGGCAACCCCGAATGGGCGACTCTGACCATGAACAGGCCGCTGCTCGAAGCGATGGCCAATGCCAGCGGTGGACGCTTTCTGCGTGAGGAGCAGGCCGCTACCGAACTGCCCAACCTCCTTCAGGCCATTGACCGCAAGCAGGTGACCGTGGAGGAGACGCTGCTCTGGTCCAGTTGGTGGTGGTTTGGAGCCGTGATCGTGCTTCTGACCGCCGAATGGCTCATGAGAAAGGCGCTGAAGCTGGTTTGAATGTGCGCGGTGCGTCACTTTTCCGTGCTTGCGTCAGCCTGAAATCCTGGAACTCTCGGTGACGCTCCGGCGTAACACCAGCCCATGATTTTTGATCTCCGTGAACAGCTTCGTTCCCCGTTGCAGCGCGCCTTGTACAGCGTCGTCGGGCCTGTCGTGGAAAAAGTCATGGGACTGAAAGGGTTTGATGGTCATTATCAGTCGGCCCATGAGCACTATTTGACCCTGCCGCCGGAAGAAAGAACATGCGAAGCCTTCTTTGCGGCGGTGGTGAGGTCCGTGGGTGCCAGATGGGAGGCCGATGAACCGCTGGACTTCGATTTTCCGAAGAAAGGGCCGCTGGTTGTCGTCGCCAATCACCCTTTTGGCCTCCTGGATCCCTGCGTTTTGGCCAGCTACATCGGCAAATACCGCCGGGATGTGAAGGTGATGACCAATTCTCTCCTCGGAATCATGCCCGAGGTGCGTGAGCACGGCGTGATGGTGAATCCCTTTGGAGGCAATGAAGCCGCACGAGAGAATCTGGCAGGCATGAAGTCCGCCCTCCTTCACCTGAAAAAAGGCGGGGCCCTGATCATCTTCCCCTCTGGTGAAGTCTCCGCCTACAAGCCGGGGAAGGGGATTGAGGAGGCTCCATGGACGGCGCATGTCGGTTCCCTGGTCCGCCGGACCCAGGCTGCCGTGCTGCCTGTTTTCTTTCCAGGTGCCAACAGCACGCTGTTTCAGGCGGCGGGAATCATTCATCCAAGGCTCCGCACCAGCCTGCTGCTCCGTGAGTTCTGTCAGCAGCAGGGCGCAGATGTCGAGATGCTGGTGGGTTCTGTCATTCCGTTTGGGAAGCTGCGGAAATTTGAAGATGACGAAGCGCTGACCAAATACCTGCGGCTGCACACCCTGGTGCTGGCTGAACGCAAGAGGATTGCCCGGCAGGCAGAAGAACTCCCAGCATTCAACGAAGACATCGCCATCCAGCGTGCCGCCAGCCAGAAGGAGCGCATTCTCCGTGAGGTCGAGGCGCTGCGCGATGGTGGCAAATGCCTCGTCAGCCAGGGGGGGCTCAGTGTTTATTCAGCTCATTCCCATGAGAT
>CALDGV010000677.1 GCA_937941745.1 uncultured Prosthecobacter sp.
CAGGAACTGATAGGACATCGTACCCTCGGCCTTGATGGAGACCGGACGCGGAAGCTGAAAAACCGCATCCGGTTCGCCGAGAGCCCATTCTTCAGGACGATGCAGCTTGGCAGGTGCCTCGGTAGGGTCACCACGTGGGCGGTCGGGTGAATTCAACCAGGCGAGGAGTTCCGTTTTGGCCTGTTTGGAAAGCGAACCATCGTTGATCCAGGGAGTGTCGTGCCCATCGGCAGGTGCTGCGGCGAACCATGGCGGCATCGCGCCGCGCTCGACCTGCTTGCGGATCATTCCAGCATTCTCGATGACATCCTCATAGGTTTCGAGGCTGAAGGGGCCAACCCCGCCCGCCCGATGGCATTCCACACAACTGGTCTGGAGAATTCTCTCGATCTGCCTGTGATAGGTCACCTGCAACTCGGTGGCTGCCACGCTGGCCTCAGGTTTGATATCCAGTGCACAGCCAGGGGCTGTGGTGGCAGCAATCACTGGCCTCTGACTCGCCTTCAAACTGGCAATAGCGTTTCGCAGGTAGGTTTGAGATGGCTGCTCCTTGGCATAGCCGAGGCCATACTGGTCATTGATGGCACCTCGGTAGATCAAGGTGCGGGCTGAATCGATCAAAAACACCTCGCAGGTAGTTTTGGCGGACAACGCGTTGGTCACTGTTGCCGACGTGTCGTGGACGACGGGTGATTCCAGTCCGTGAGCTGAGGTGAATTTGCCAATATCCTCCTTGGTCTCCGCCGCAACGGGGCAGATAAGCAGCATTTCCAAATTCTGGGCTGTCGCTTCCTTTTCCAATCTGGCCAGTTCAGGTCCGAATTTGCCGCTGATCGGGCAACTGGCGCCAAAAAAGGCCAAAATGATGCCATCATGACCCTTCAGATGTTCGCTGAGTTTCCTCTCCTTACCTGACAGATCGAGCATCCGCAGATCAGCCACAAGACGTCCCACTCCATGATCCGCCGCCTTCAGAACCCGAGGCTGCTCCTTCAGGTCTTCCTCGGCACCAATCGCCGTCTCTGCAGGCACTCCCGGAATGCTAGGCAGGCTCTCTCCAGCCTGCTTCATGCGGGTCACGACCGTGTCAGCCTCTTCAAAACTGACAAAGCTGTCCTTGTTCAGGTCAAGACGCTCGAGCCAGGAGCGGCGCGGCAGTTCGGCGACGTCCAGGCGACCATCCTGATTCTTATCAAGGAAATCGAAAAGGCGGCGATCCCCAGGCTGGGCAGAGTTTTCACCAGGGGCATCTTCGCGGCGTCGCATTTGCGCCACGGCACGAACCGCTTCCGCCAAGGTCAGCCTGCCATTACCATCGAGATCCAGCCTGGGCAAAATGGGGGATGCCTGCATTTCATCGCCCGCGATTTCACCATCCTGATTCACATCAAAACCCTCGAACTTGGCGCGCAGATCCGCAGTTTGGCCATGAAGCCAGAAAGCTGAACCAGCGGCGATGAGGAGAAGTGAACCCACAAGAAAGTGTTTCATAAAGCAGCGATGAGTGTGCCCGGGATGCTGGTTGTATGACAAGCGCGCGTCTAAGGCACATCCCCCGAACACCATCTCCGTCTAGTTGTTGCGCGGGAGAACGGCAGCCCGCGCATCCAAGCCTTTCCGAAGCAGGTTTCTATTCGGGTTGATCCATGTCGGGCGTGTGCAGATTCACAGCGTGAACTTTGTCCACCTCATCCGGCGTGGTGAGAACCTTGCGGATGCACCAGCCAAACAGCAGGGTGACCGTGCCCACGGAAAGGAGCATGACGAGAAGGCCAGCGGTAGTCATAACAGTAGCAGGAAGGAGGTTCAGTCATGCTTGGGCAGGCCTTTCTCAGCACGTGAGTAGGCCTTGCTGCGTGAAGTGATGAGGGCAAAAAAGACAAAGATGGCCAGCACCAGGGCGATGCTGAGCTGGGCAGCGAGGTTGGACTTGGTGCCGGCGAGATCCGTCACATAGCCCGAGACCGCTCCCACGGCCCCCGTGGCCAGATCAAAGCCGAAGATCTCCTTCAGCAGCCACATGGCAAAGATGCCGAGCAGGAAGGCCGGGCAGATCCACTTGATGATCGGTCGGAAAACCGAAGGCACCTTGAAGGCAGCACCGCGATGCATTTCGTCAAACCCTCGGTCGATGCCCCAGACCCATCCAAAAACAATGATCTGAATCGTGGCGAGCAGGAAGATCAGGAAGGTGCCCACCCAGAAGTCGAGAGTGTCGAGCGCCTTCAGATCCGCCGTGAAGTAGAGTACGAATCCCGTGCCAAAGGTCGTCAGCATGCCAAGGATGGCGACGGAAACCTTGCGCCCCACCCCAAGGGACTCCTCCACAAAGGCGATCCCGGGCTGGAGCATGGAGATCGAGCTCGTCACAGCGGCCAGAAACAGCATGAAGAAGAAAGCACCGCCGAAAAAGGCTCCCGCAGGCATCTTCGAGAACACCAGGGGCAGGACCTTGAAGCCAAGGCCGACACCAGCCTGCCCAGCGATGCCCGCCACCCCCAGGAAAGCCACTGCTGCAGGAATGGTGATCAGTCCTCCCAGGGCCACCTCGCAGAACTCGTTGGCACTGCTGGCCGTAAGTCCACTGAGCACCACATCATCCTTGGGCTTCATGTAGCTGGCATAAACGATGATGACCCCAAAACCGACGGACAGACTGAAGAAGATCTGTCCTGCTGCCGCCAACCAGAGGCTGGGATTCCAAAGCTGACTCCAGGGCGAGATCGTGACCAGCTTCAGCGCTCCTGCACTGGCAGCCACTTCCTTCTCCGCCTCGGCAATGGCCGCCGCACCTACGATCTCGCGAGGCTTGTCTTCCGGCCCCGGCACCGTCTTCACCACCTGCACCTTGCTGGGATTCCACATGTAGCCCAGGCCATTCACCACATTGTCATGAGGCTTGGCTGCATCAGGCGCTCCGAGTGTCATCACGCGGGCCAGCACCACCAGCGCCAGCACGATGAGCAGTGGCATCCCGATGTTGCACATCTTCTCGATGCCGCCGGAAAGGCCGCGATAGATGAGGTAGAAATTGAAGACGAAGACTGCCAGCAGCCAGGGCAGCGCCTTGTCCACACCGAAGGCCATGGCCGAGGCATCTGCACCCGCGCCCACAAAACCTGCAAAGTAGCCCACCGTTTCCGTGGCGTCCTTGAAATGCATCTGGCCCGTCCAAAAGTTGACTGCGTAGCCAATGCACCAAGCCTCGATCATCACATAATACATGTAGATCACCACCGGCACGATGACGCCAATGATGCCGGCAAACTTCGCCCAGCGGCTGCGGACGATGACCGCGAAAGCTCCCGGGGCGGAGTTGTAGCCCAGGCTGCCAGCGTAGCGCCCCATGGCCCATTCCGCCCAGCCGATGGGCAGGCCGATGATCAAAAAAGAGATGGCATAGGCCAGCATAAAGGCCCCGCCGCCATACTGCGCCGCCAGTCCGGGAAACCGCAGGAAATTACCCAATCCCACCGCGCTGCCAGCGACGGCCATGATGACTCCAAGACGTGATCCCCAGGCTTCTTTCTTTTGTGACATATCCTGTCAGCCTAGAAAGAAGCATGCCGCCGGACAAGAGCCAAAAGATCAGACTTTCCTGCAGTCAGAGCAGACCTCGTCTCCGGCATCATTCACGCGGAAATCGAGGGCGGGATCATCCACTTCCGTCTTCCCGCACAACGCGCATTGATGAAAGAAGGCTGCAGCGGACGCTCCTGACTCCTGGAAGCGTGCCCGACGCTCAGCCACCTGAACATGGCGCAGGCGGTCCTGGAAGAATCCCGGACCGAAAGTGATGAGAAAATTCAAATGCGCGCAGAACACCAGCCAGAAGGCGGAGGGCGAACCCAGCAAAAACAACACGGTGAACACCACATCCAGCCAGGCAATCCATTTGATCTTCACCGGCAGGATCAGGAAAAGCAGGATTTCTTCATTCGGATAGAGCACCGCAAAGGCCAGCAGCAGGCTTTGAAACAGAAACATGCCTGTGGCTGAATAGCCAAAGACCAGCGAGCCCAGCGCCAGAGCCAGCATGCCACCCACGAAATAAAGCGTCGCCCGGAAAGGTCCCCAAGCCTGCTCCAGCCCACGGCCTAGCCAGCTCAGGAACAGGGCACCTAAGATCATGAAAAGCACGTTCTCCGATCCCGGCACAAAGATGTAGGTCAGCAAACGCCAGACCTGCCCTTGCAGGACACGCTCAGCATCCAGCACCAGGAAATCCTGATACTGGGCCCGCGCCTCCTGTGACATCATGACAAAGATGAAGAAAGTCAGCACCTGCAGTCCGGCGACGAAGGAAACCATGCCAGGAATCGCCAGTCGTCCGAAACGGGCTTCAAGTTGATCGAGAAATCTCATAGAGGGGCAGGCAGGAAACGCAGCAGCAGTTCCGGCGGAGTCAGTGAACCGCATTCCTCCTGGTGGCAAGGCGTTCCACCATGAGGAACGCCGATAAAAAAACCTGCCGCCCGTGAAGGCGGCAGGTTGGAGTGAAAAGAACGGGTCAGCAGGGATCAGGCTGCGGCCGGTTCGGCAGCTTCCTGTTCACCTTCTTCGTCACGACGGTCGCGATCTCCGCTGGAGATGGGCTTGGCACCGCTGAGTTGCAGCGGGCGGCCCATGAATTCCTTGCCGTGAAGTTCGCTCACGGCGCGACGCGCCTCGTCCACGGAGGCCATGGTCACAAAAGCGAATCCTTTGGAACGCTGAGTGCGGCTGTTCACCACCACTTCTGCGTTGCGGACGCTGCCCACGCCATTGAAGAGCTCGAACAAGTCGCTCTCAGTGGCGTCGTAGGACAGGTTGCCGACATAAAGGCGCTCGGTCGTGATTTCCGTGCTCGATGGAGCAGGGCTTTCGCGGCGCGGACGAGGCTCGCGAGGAGGACGGGGGGAGGCAGGCTTGCCGCTGTTCGAGGCAGCCTGAGGCGCTGAACTGAGACGGGGAGCCACGGAGGGCAGCTGCGACGGCTTGCCAAGCAGGCCGAACGTGATGGCACTCAGGAATTTCTGAAAACCAGTCTGCTCGATGCTCGCGCCGCGAGGGGAACTGGAACGTGGGCCACTGCTCTGGCTGCCTCCACTGCGGGGGCGGCGGCGACGGCGGCGGTTTCCTTGATAAGAATTGTCTGACATGGGGTGGGGTATCTAGGGTGCTGTGGGGTTGGAGGCACCACGCCAAGGGGCATGCGGAGGGCTGGTGGCTGGGATGCTGTCTGATCC
>CALDGV010000678.1 GCA_937941745.1 uncultured Prosthecobacter sp.
TGTGCGCTCAAGGCGCAGGCACGGTTTCCGGCAGAGGCCCGGCCCGGAACACTCCCATGCTGATGTCCCCCGATTCTGGGATCAGCAGATTCTGGCCGGCCTGCATGATCACCTTGTTATCTTCAGGAGGACCATCGTAAACCCCCCTGACCATGACGCCGGATTCCATGACCATATCGCCTTTGAAGCGGGCGGCGGCGTTGGCAGTGATGTTTCCTGTGGCGGTCAGGGTGCCGTTCAACTGCGTCGCTCCCGTGATGGTCGCCCCGCCGTCCATGGTGACCGCGTCCGTTGCCGAGAGAGTTCCGTTCAACTGCATCGCTCCCGTGATGGTCGCCCCGCCGTCCATGGTGACCGCATCCGTTGCCGAGAGCGCCCCGTTCAACTGCGTCGCTCCTGTGATGTGGACACCGTTGGCAATCGCCAAAGGTTCCACAGCATCACTCCTCAGATAACGTGTGTCCGCGAAAGTCTGAGTGAGCAAGGCTGCTCCATTGCTGGTGATCGAACCGGAAACAGCAAGATTTCCTTGAACATCCAAATCACCATTGATGGCACCGGCCACGTTCAAATCTCCGCCAACGCTCAGATCATTGAGCAGTTGCACGTCTTCGCTCACCTCCAGTTGGCTGCTGATGCGGGAGGTGCCCGAGGAATTCGGTGTGAGCACGATGGAGGGTCCGCCCGTAGCATGATCCGCGGCATACAGATGAAGGCTGCCGTCGTATTCCAGCTTCATCACCGGCAGCGTCGTCTGCGCTCCGGTGAAGGCCGCACGATTCCAGACCCATTGCGCCTGCGGACGGCTCAGCGTGCTGTGCAGGGTGGCTGTGCCGCCTAGGTCGGTGAACTGGAATAATGCCCCAGCCAAACTGGCATCCCCCTCCAAAATGCCAAATGAAAGGTTGTTGCCCATCAGATCGAGATCGGCGGCAATGGTTTGCTGTTGATGGTTTATTTGCTGGGCAATGGTTTGCTGGCCGCCCAATTCGGTGCTTGAGAGCATGAGGGTGCCGTCGCGCCGAAGCACGCTGCGGCGCACCTCTTGGGTGATGATGTCCCCCCCCTGATTGTTTACTCCATTGTTCGGGCGATCGATGAGGGTCACCAGATGCTCAGCCGGAGAGCCCACAGGCGGCACGGCGTTGCCCACGGTCATGACCTGGCCGTCGTAGAAGCCGCGGTAGGTCGCTGCATTGGTCACCTCATTCCAGCCTGCAAACCACCATGGCTTTCCACGCACGATGAAGCTATTTGGCAGAACGGACCCCTCTGGCAGCGGCAAGCGCAAGTGTGTGTTGTTACCCTGCTGGACTGCATGTAAGAACTCAGGAAGGGCAGCCGTCCCGGTCGTGGTGGAGAACAGCCATGTGGCAGGATCGTACTTCCCGCTTTTCACCAAGGGAGGTTCCACAGCGTGATCCGTTAGAGTACTGATACCGGTGCTAAGGTCTATTTCAACACGCCGACGCTCGGTGCGCAAGTCCACTGGTAAGTAAGCGGCAGCCGCTCCCCCATTGACGGTGCTGACAAAGGTAAAGATCCTGCCTGCCACCTCGACTGCCAACGGATGGCTCGGATACGCGCTCATATCCTCACCGCTTGCTAAAGGTTGCCCGGTGGCTGTGGCTTGTATCACTGAGACAGTTAATGGCGCAGTGGCATCGGCCCCAGCATGAATGAAATAAAGACCGCCGCTGTTCGGCACTATACCAAAAATACTTCCTAGGTCATCACTTCCAGAGATTTGGAACCCTTCGTTGACTCTCGTCACAGCGAGCGAAAAGGGCTCAGAAGCATCTGCTGGCCACCAATGGTAGGTACCTACCGACTGAGAATCCTGAAGGAAGAGACCACCACGCACCCAGAGGGCTGCTGGCAAAGCCTGGGACAGCTCGGCACTCAAGACCGCCCCGGTCACTTCGAAATACCCGCCGCTAAGGCTGCCATGAAAAAAGGTAGTCAGATTATTCCCCGCCACATGGGCAGTGCCCGGTGAGTTTCCTACCAATCGCAATGTCCCTGTGCCGCCAAGCTCATACACATCGACATGCCCGCCGTTAGCGTCCGAATATCCCTCTAAAAAAGCGTATCCCGCCCCATCCACCAACAAAGACGATGCATCTGGAAGAAAATACGGCGTGGTCGATGGCTGGTCCGCGCCAGTGGTGGCTACCGTCCAGCCGCTCACCGCAAACTGGGTGTTGTGGTCGATGCTGCCGACCGTTGTCCCTTGGATGTGCACCTCCGCCGTCTGGTTTCCCTGCACAAACTCACGCACATCACCCACACAGCGGACCTCCAGCAGCCCGCCTGCCCCACCATACACATCTTCCACTATGCCGCTGCTGTTCAACGTGCCGGACTGCCAGCTCACCAGCCAGCCA
>CALDGV010000679.1 GCA_937941745.1 uncultured Prosthecobacter sp.
TCGACCGCGACGGCCGCCAGCGCGTGCGTCACGCCCCCGTCGATGAGCTCACCCACGAGCCGCGCGCCCTCTTCCGACTCAGGGCCGATCTTGATGCCGACCTCGACGGCACCCCCGAGCTCAGCGCCACCGGCCCCGTGCTCATGTTCAGCCGCGAAACCTTCCCCATCGGCCAGCGCACCTTCGCCATGCCGCTGCTGCAGCCCGAGCTGTATGCCGGCAGCGTCAGCCAGGATGACAACGGCGCCGTCATCCTGCCGCAGCCCGTCACCCTCCAGCCCGGCACCGCCTACGGCCTCGAAGACCTCGCCACCGGCCAGGTGCACGAGGTGGATGAAGCCGCCAGCACCTCCACCCGGCTCGTGCTTGAGACCGCCGCCCGCCTGCAGCGCGCCGCCCTGCGCCCGCACCAGACCCTTGCCCACGTGCTGCCAGCCGATGGGTTCAGCCCCGAAGACCGGGTGCTGGCCTTCGACAGCACGAGCAACAGCTTCCAGGCCAACCCGGTGGATGAGGAAGGAGCCTGGAGCAGCGGCGACTGGGTGCTGAGGCCGGAGCAGGGCTGGATCGTGCACGTGCGCAGCGTGGAGGTCACGCAGCTGCTGACCGGGCAGGTGGGGGTGAAGGCACGGATCCAGCCTGCGGGCACGACGAGCCTGCGCGGCAGCAGGAGCGTGGTGGCGGAGAGCCCGGCGGGGCTGGGGCTGGAGGCTGCGGCCGGACACCGGAGCTCGGAGAAGCCGACGAGCGCGGCGCGGCTGAGGCTGTGGAAGCCGGATGCGGAGGCTGGAGCCGCAGCGGGGTATGACCAGTTCTACCTGAGCCCTGGGGGCTGGCGGAGGCAGGAGGATGGCAGCGGAGCGGACCTGAGCCAGGAGCCGCTCCTGCCCCCCTTCCGCGCCTTCTTCCTCCTGCCTTGAGGCCAGGGGAACGGGGCATTTTTTGCCTGGGAGGCTTCCTCAGTTGCTTTCCGCTGGGAACGGCGGAAAAGGCCGCCGATGTCTTTCCGGCTCGAAATGCTCCAGGTGGCGCGGCTGGCCCCGAAACTCCTTGGTGAGTCAGCGGGCTTAGTCGCGGACTTTTTGAGGTCACGCATGGCTCCAGACGGAGCGGGTTTTCTGGACCGCGCTGACCGTCCGGACCTTTATTACACGGTCTTTGGCATTGAAGGGCTCATGGCGTTGCAGCAGGAAGTTTCCCAGGAGCCTCTGCGGCGCTGGCTGGAAACCTATGGCGATGGCGAAGGCCTGGATTTTGTGCACCTCTCCTGCCTTGCCCGTTGCTGGGCCAGCGTGGGTGGTGGGCTTTCCGAGACGCAAAAGCAGGCACTCTCCGGCCGGCTTGAGGCTTGGCGCACGCCGGATGGAGGCTATCACCAGGCTGCCGGACGCAAAAATGGCAGTGCTTATGGCTGCCTGATCGCCTTCGGTGCCTACCAGGACCTCGGCTGGCTGCCGCCCGACCCGCTGCGCATGGCCCAGTGCATGGACAGCCTGGAGACTCCGGATGGGGCTTGGTCGAATGAACCTGGACTGACCCTCGGTTCCACGACTGCGACATCCGCCATGCTGTCGCTTTACCGTCACATGCAGATGCCTCCGCCGCAGTCCGCCGTGGATTGGCTGGCGCGCCAGTGCCTGCCGGAGGGAGGCTTTCTCGCCGTGCCGGGGGCGCCCATTCCAGACCTGTTGAGCACGGCCGTGGCACTGCATGCCTTGTCCAACCATGCAGAGATCATGTCGCGCCTCAGGGAGCCCTGCCTGGACTTCATCGACAGCCTGTGGAGTGCAGCAGGAGGGTTTCATGGCAACTGGACGGATGACACGCTCGACCCTGAATACACCTACTATGGCCTGCTGGCTCTGGGACACCTGGCTCTTTAAACATCATGCTTCGCTTCATTGGCTTTCTGCTGCTCGTGCCCTTCGTCAGTGCCAAGGACATTGCCGTTTCTGACCTCCTGGCGCTCCCTGCGGCCTCTCCTGGGGACAACCTGATTCTTCCCGAGGGGGAGTTTCGAGATGTGGAACTCACTTTCTCCGGACTCGGCAGGGCGGATGCTCCCATCACATTGAAAGCGGCGCGGCCTGGACGGACCATCCTGACCGGGAAAAGCACGCTGCGCCTCAGCGGTGAGCATCTGGTGGTGGAAGGGCTGCATTTCCAGGAGCCTGATCCCACGGTCAGCGACCTCATCATGTTCCGAAAAGATGCCAAGACTTTGGCGAGCCGCTGCCGCCTGACCGGTTGTGCCGTGACCAGTTCCCTCAAGGAGGACGGCAAGAAGGAATCCCGCTGGCTGGGCCTGTATGGCGAGGGCAATCGCGTGGATCACTGCACCTTCAGCGGCAAGACAGGGAAGGGGACGACCTTCGTTGTCTGGCTTGGCGATGCGAACAAGGGCGGACACCAGATCGACCACAACTACTTCGGGCCTCGCGAGAAACTGGGGAAGAATGGCGGTGAGACCATTCGTGTCGGTGACAGCAAGACTTCCATGCTCAAAGGCGGCTGCGTCATCGAGCACAACCTTTTCGAGAAGTGCAATGGCGAGGCCGAATGCATCTCCAACAAATCCTGTGGCAACCTTTACCGGGAAAACACCTTCCTGGAGGTCGGTGGAACGCTCACCCTGCGGCATGGCAATGGCTGCACGGTGGAAAGGAACGTCTTTTTGGGAAACCAAGCCAGCGGCACCGGTGGCGTGCGCGTGATTGGCGAAGATCACATCGTGCGTAACAACTACTTTGAAAACCTCACCGGTGATGATGCGCGTTCCTCCATCTGCCTCATGATGGGCATTCCGAACTCTCCGCTGAACCGCTACTTTCAAGTCAAGCGGGCCCGCATCACGGGCAACCAGATCGTGAACTGCAAGCACCCTGTGCTCATCGGCCTGGGAGATGACAAGGACGCCACGCTGGCACCGGTGGAGACGGTCTTTGAAGGCAATCAGATCTCATCACCGGAGAGCGTGGCCGTGGAGGTGCGCTGTGACCTTTCGGGCGTTTCCTGGAAGCAGAATGTCGTGGAGGCGAAAGGGCTCGGCATTCCAGCCACGGCGGGCATTGAGAACGGCAGTCCTGTGATCCGGCCGCTGAAGGCTCTGGAAAGGAAGGATGTTGGCGCAGGATGGTGATTGCACATCTTTGCTTGCACGCCTCGCAGCGCTCTCCCATGAGTCGCTGACACCACCATGCCGGCCGTCACTCTCGGACTCATCCAAGGAACTACGTTTGCCAGCCAGTCCGAAAGTCTGGCCAGGCATGAAGCGCTCATTCGTGAGGCGGCTGCGAAGGGTGCCCAGATCATCTGCCTGCAGGAGCTTTTCAACATCCCCTACTTCTGCACACGGCAGGATACGGCGCTCTTTGACCTTGCCGAGCCAGTGCCCCATGGCCCTACGACCGCCCATCTGGCC
Organism: uncultured Prosthecobacter sp.; assembly: GCA_937941745.1. Lineage (GTDB taxonomy): Bacteria > Verrucomicrobiota > Verrucomicrobiia > Verrucomicrobiales > Verrucomicrobiaceae > Prosthecobacter. The sequence goes on from CALDGV010000679.1 coordinate 3,422, forward strand.
AGTCTGGCGAAGGAGCTCGGCGTGGTGCTGATCGTGCCTTTGTTTGAGAAACGCGGCCCCGGCCTCTACCACAACACGGCCTCCGTGATTGATGCGGATGGCACTGTGCTCGGCATTTACCGGAAGATGCACATCCCTCAGGATCCGGGGTTTGAGGAGAAGTTCTACTTCACGCCCGGTGACCTCGGCTACCGCGTTTGGAACACCAGGTTCGGCCGGATCGGCGTGCTCATCTGCTGGGATCAGTGGTATCCCGAGGCGGCAAGGCTCACGGCGCTGGCCGGGGCAGAGATCCTTTTCTATCCCACCGCCATCGGCTGGCTGAGCAGCGAAAAGGCCGAGCTCGGCAAGGCTCAGCACTGCGCCTGGGAGACCGTGCAGCGCGGCCATGCCGTGGCAAACGGCTGCTTTGTGGCTGCTGTGAACCGCACCGGACGTCAGGACGACACGGAGTTCTGGGGCCAGTCCTTTGTCGCCAACCCTTACGGTGAGATCGTGGCCAAGGCGTCGGTGGAGCACGAGGAAGTGCTCATCGTGCCAGTGGACCTGCAAGCCGTGGAGGATTTTCGCCGCATCTGGCCTTTTTTCCGTGATCGGCGCATTGACACCTATTCCCCCCTGACCAAACGCTACCTCGATGAGTAAAGTCTATCCGAAGAACTACCGCCTTCCCGCCGAATTTGAACCGCAGGAGGCTGTGTGGCTGTCCTGGCCGCATAACAAGGAAAGCTGCCCCAAGACCTTCCACCGCATCCAGGACAAGTTTGGTGAAATCGCGAGCGCCATTTCGCGCTATGAGCGTGTGCGCATCAACGCCCCGATGCTCGCCCACATGAACATCCGCCTCAGCATCGCCGACAACGAGGGGGATCTGAGCCAGGTGGACATCTACGAGAACCTCACCAACGACGTGTGGTGCCGTGATCACGGTCCAATCTTCATCAAGCACAACGAATCCGGCCAGGTGGCCATCACCGACTGGAAGTTCAACGCCTGGGGCGGCAAGTTTCCGCATGATCTGGACGACCAGATTCCCGCGAAGGCAGCGGCAGCGCTGAAAATGGAGCGTTTTGAGTCTGACTTCACCCTCGAAGGCGGTGCCATCGAATCCAATGGCAAAGGTCTCCTGCTCACCACGGAGTCCGTGCTCCTCAACCCCAACCGCAACGGCGGCAAGGCCCGCACCAAGGCGGAGGTGGAGAAGGAACTCAAGGCCATGCTTGGCGTGACGGACATCGTCTGGTTCAAGCAGGGCATCGAAGGTGATGACACTGACGGTCACATTGATGACCTGGTGCGCTTCATTCGTGACGATGCGGTCATCTGCATGGTGGAATCCAAGGAGAATGATCCAAACTTCAAGGTGCTGAAGCAGATTCGCGAGCAGCTTGATGACGTGCGCCTGCCCGGCGGCGGCAAGCTGGAGGTCATTGAAGTGGAGATGCCCAACGCCATCGAGATGAAGGACTGGCGTCTGAACCGCCTGCCTGCGAGCTACGCCAACTTCCTGATCCTGAACAACGCCGTCATGGTGCCGATCTTTGGCCAGAAGAAGAAGGATCAGCTGGCGGAGGACAAGATCGCTGAATGCTTCCCTGGCCGCGAAATCATTCCTGTGAGCTGCAAGGACCTTGTCACGGAAGGCGGTGCCCTGCACTGCATTGCGATGACCCAGCCGAAGTGAACTTGAACACAACAGTGCTGTTGGTTGACTCAGTCACGCGAGCCTGAATTTCAGGTTGCGCCAGCAACCTCCAACTCCACTTTCCGCGCTCTTTTCCCGCCCCCATAACCATTTCCCATGCGCCGCCGAACCAACCCCCTTTCTGAACGGAACATCAAACGAATCGACACCCGCCCTGACGCAGCCAAGCAAACTCACGGTTTCCAAGTCTGCATCTCCCGCGAAGGCGGCCTGCACACGAAGCACTTTTCCGACAGTCTGTTTGGCGGCATCAAAGGCTCCCTGAAGGCAGCCCGTGCCTATCGTGATGAAATGCTGAGCCAGATGTCTCCGCTGGAGGCCAGCCGCATCGCCCACACGACCAACAAAAAGAACAAAAGCGGCCATGTCGGCATCTCCTACCGCAAGTACAAGACTGCGAAAGGCAAGGTCACCCGTCTGATCGCCGTCTCCGTGCGTGCTGAAAAGGGCCGTACCGTTTCCAAAGTCTATCGTTACACCAAGGAGACACATGACAAGGTGCTCGCCGAGGCGATCGCCTTCCGCGAGAAGATGCTTCTGGAGCGTCTGAAGCGTGAAGGTGGCGTGGCTGGCATTCTCAAGGCCGTGGCCAAGGCACCGCCCGCCCAGAAGCCTGCGAAGGCGGGCAAGAAGGCTTCCGCCAAGAAAGCTGCCCCCAAGACTTCTGCCAAAAAGGCTCCTGCTAAAAAAGCCGCGAAGAAGGTTGTGGCCCGCAAAAAGGCGGCTCCTGCCAAAAAGGTCGTGAAACGCCGCAAGTAAGCTTCACCAAGGGAAGGTTTCGCTTTTGACAGCGCGACCTTTTCCCGGTCAATCTGGCCGCGTTCCCGCGAACGCGGCCTTTTCTTTTCCTCCGATGGCCCTCGTCAAGACGCTCCTGATCTACAACCTGATCCTCCTGCCGGGCCTGCTTTGCCTGCTGCCTGGGGCGTTGCGGAAGATGAAGGCTCGTGGAGGCAGTTGGAGGGACATGCTGGCCAGGATCGGGAGGCTACCTCATGAGAAGCTGGCTGCCATCGCAGCTCTCCCCTGCGGATGTGAGCGCATCTGGATGCATGCGGTGAGTGTGGGGGAGGCTGGTATTGCGATGAAGCTTATCACACGCTGGCTTCGGGAGCATCCAGGAGCCGGTTTTGTGCTGACCACCACGACACCCACGGGCCACGCCATGGCAGAGGAATTTGCCGCACGTCAGAATGGGCGTGTCGTGGTAATTTATTCCCCGCTGGACCTTCCCTGGGTGGGCGGTCTCTTTTTGGATCTCATCGCGCCCAGCCAGATGGTTTTGATTGAGGCTGAGGTCTGGCCCAACCTGGTCTGGCTGGCCCGCCGCCGCGGCATCCGTGTCTCGATGGTCAATGCGCGCCTTTCGGCAAAGTCGGAACGGAGGTTCAGACGGCTTTCCTGGCTGGTGCAGCCGGTGTTTGCCATGCTGGATCAGGTGCATGTTCAGGAGCCGGAGGACGTGGCCCGCTTCAGGGCACTTGGAGTGTCTCAGAGTGCCCTGCATCACACGGGCAGCATCAAGTTTGATCCTCAGGGGGCCGCAGCGGATGAAGGGCAGGTGCAGCAACTGCAGCAGGTGATGCATCAGGCGGGCATTGGAGAAGCCCTCAAGCCCGTCCTGCTGGCCAGCACTCATGCTGGGGAGGAGTTGCTGCTGGCCCAGGTGGTGAAGAAACTGGCGCAGAAAGAGGCCGGACTCGCTCTGCTGATCGTGCCCCGGCATGTGGAACGTGCTCCCGAAATCCTGTCTGAACTGAGGGGCATCGGCATCGAAGCCCAGCTTCGTTCCCAGGCTTCGATGGAGCCTCCGGTGCCCATGAAGTCAGCACTTCCCACCTTGCTGATCGACAGCACGGGGGAACTGCGGGCCTGGCAGTGCCTGGCCAGTTTGGTGATTGTCGGCAAAAGCTTCCTGGCTGTCGGTGGTCAGAATCCGGCGGAAGCAGTGATGGCCATGAAGCCGGTGCTCTTTGGGCCTCACATGGAAAACTTTGAGGCGCTCGTCGAACTGCTCTTGAAACAGCGTGGTGCAATTCAAGTTCCTGATGTGGCTGCGCTGGAAAAGAAGATGCAGGCCCTTCTGGGGGATGCCGATCGCTGCCGCAGGCTGGGAGAGGCGGGGCATGCCGCCCTGCGCGCTCATGAAGGAGCCACGCTTGCCACCTTGAGGCTGCTCGCCAGCGCCTGACCTACTTTTCAGCAGGCTTGGCAGGCAGCCAGGCTTCCTGTGCTCCGGCCCTCGTCAGCACATCACGCAGCAACACGATCTTACCGTTCTGCCTTTTGCTCTCCTGGGCGGCCTCCATGAAGGCGTAGATTTCCAGGGTCTGCCTGGCGCTGACTGGAGGCTGCTTGGTCTGGAAGAATTTGATGATCTCACGCAGCAGCGGGGTGTAATCCCCCTGGCTGGTCTGTTCCGTGATCTTTTCCTGGCCAAACCGGATCAGCTTGTAGCTGGTCGAGCCCATCGGCAGCGTGTGCAGGGCATAGAGCGTGCCGAGGCGGCCGCCCTCCCACAATCCGGTGACGACCGAGACGTCAGGTGCCGAGGTGCGCTCCACGCTCAGGCAGCCAGAACCCATGACGGTGAACAGGGCTTCGGCGGAATGGATGCCGTAAAAAAACAGGTCTGGATGATGTGGGAGAAGCGGGGCCGGACCGTAGGACAGGGCCGCGCGTGCAGGCAGCTTTTCCGAGTTGGCCACTTCCACGACACCGGGCCACCAGCGTGTGGCAGAGGCGCTGAAGATCGGCATCTTGGCAGCCTCCGAGAGCTTGTAGATCTCCACGGCATCCTTGAGGCTTGCCGCCACGGGCTTGTCGAGAAAGACCGGCTTGCCTGCACCCGCCGCGATGACCTGCTTGACCTGGTCCAGGTGGGGCCTGCCATCCACGCTGAGGATCATGAGGGCGTCTGCAGCCGCGCAGACCTCGGGGATGGAATTCATGATCTTCACGCCAAACTTGTCCCGCAGAATGGCGGTGAAGCCTTCCACTCTTGTGGCGCTTTCAGGCAGGTCCGGACTGCCGCCAGGAAAGGCCGCCACGACACGTGCGCCGGGCACATGGTTTGGGTTGGCAGGATCGTTGAGGCGCAGCGTGAACTGCTCAGAGTGGGAGGTATCGAGGCCAATGAGCCCGATGCGGAGGTTCTCGGCCATGGCGGAAACGGCAGACAGCAGGGTCGCTAGGGAAATCAGGATGAGTTGATGGAGTCTCAAAGCGCGCATGGGCATCTCGGACGTCTCGGATTTAGATCAATTCAGGGGCTTCAGCTCGGGCAGCGTGAATTTGCCGTCCTTGCGGATCAGCTTGCCATCGAACCAGATTTCGCCGCCGCCATAGTCGGGGCGCTGGATGTTCACCAGATCCCAGTGAACCTGGCTGCGGTTGCCATTGTCGGCGATGCCTTCGTAGGCCTGTCCTGGTGTGAAATGGAAGCTGCCCGCGATCTTCTCGTCGAAAAGGATGTCGCGCATTGGCTCGCGGATCTCGCGGTTGAAGCCGATGGCGAACTCCCCGATGTAGCGGGCGCCTTCATCGCTGTCGAAGATCTTGTTGATCGCTGCCGTGTTGTTCGCCGTGGCGTTGACGATCCTGCCCTTGGAGAACTCCAGCTTCACGCTGTCAAACGCGATGCCCTGGTAGATGGTCGGGGCATTGTAACTGATGACGCCTTCCACGCTGTCCCTCACCGGGGCGCTGAACACTTCGCCATCCGGAATGTTGTGGCGTCCGCCGCAGGCGATGGCCTTCAGTCCTTTCAGGCTGAAGCGCAGATCGGTGCCCGGGCCCTTGATGTGGACGTCCTTGGTCTTGTCCATCAGCTTCTTCAGCTGGTTCATGGCAGGGAGGAGCGCGGCGTAGTCCAGCAGGCAGACCCTGAAGAAAAAGTCTTCGAAGGCCTGGGTGCTCATGCCGGCCTGCTGCGCCATGGCCGAGGTGGGCCAGCGCAGCACGCACCAGCGGGTGTTGTTCACGCGCTCGTTCTGAAAGGGGCGGAGCTTCGACATCACCATCTTCATCTTCTCGGCGGGCACATCGCTGTTCTCGGTGATGTTGTGGCTGCCGCGCACCGCGATGTAGCAGTCCATCTTCTTCATCAGCTCCAGGTTGTGCTGAGCGATGACCTCATACTGGGCTTCCGAGGCATGCATCATCATCTCCCGTGTGACGGTGGTGTCGTGCAGGTGGATCAACGGATGCGCCTTGGCTTCCACGACCGCCCGGATCAGTGCCTGTGCCACATGGTTGGGCACGTCAAAACAGTCGATCCAGACAAAATCCCCCTTCTTCACCTGGGTGGAATAGCGGATGAGGGTGCGGGCCAGCTGATCGATGCGGGGGTCGTGCATACTTGCTTATAACGGTCAGTGCCGAAGATGGTAAACAGGATTTTGTCACGCGCCCATCCTGTTTCCGGCGGCGTCTGCTTTTGGGGGCGGGCTTCCCGTGTTCGCCAGCGCGTGAGGCTACCCTAGAAGCGCCTCCAGGCGCTTGATGCTCACCGGCTGGGCGGTGCCCAGCTCCTGGGCGAAGATGGACACGCGGAACTCCTCAAACAGCCAGCGAAAGGCCTCGCGGTTCGCATCGGAGACTTCGCGGAGCCAGTCGGCAAAGTCGGAGATGGCCAGGGCTTTGTCGCGGTCCTTGGCGGGGTTCAGCGTGGCGCGTTCGGCGCGCACCTGAATGGCTTTCAAGTAGCGAGGCAGGTGCTGGAGCTGGGCATGCGGGGTGATGAGGAGCACATCGGGCGGCAGCAGCCGGGCGAGGTCCTGCTCCAGGCCCGGATACCGGTGCTTGGCGGCTAAAACCTTGGTTTTGATGTCCTCGCAGGTTTTCAGCAGGTCGCGTGTGCGGTGGGCGAGGAGGGGGAAGTCCCGTCTGGCTGCCTCGCACATGGTCTGGAAGCGCTTCTGCGTCAGTGGCAGCACGGGGTCCAGCCGCAGGGCATGGGCCAGGATATGCTCCTGGGCCTGCTGGGATAGGGCAGCCACCGTCGCGGGCTTGGCCTGGAGTTGGGTCAGTGCATCGAAACCCTTCGCCACTGGGATGGCGCGGCCATTGTCCATGCCGCGCAGCTCCTTGTTCAGCCAGGCGATGTCCTTGCTCAGGGCCATCTCTGCCAGGACGCGGATGCCTGCGGGTGAGCTGCGCAGCGCTTCGGCGGCGGTTTTAAAAAGCCGCACATCCACCTCTCGTCCGTCACGCAGGCTGAGGCCAGGAAAGCCATGCACTGGGGCACCAGCAATTTCCTCGATGAGCAGGCTCTGTGGCAGGTCGCCAAAGGTCCAGCCGTTCACGGCATACTTTTCATGCTGCTGCACGGCCTTCTCCCAGGCGTTGGACTTGGGCGTTTCCTTTTTCAGCTTGGTCTGAACCTCGCGCAGGTCGCGGCTGGCAAGCAGGGGCTGCTTGTCCTTGGCAATCACCTCCAACCTGGGGCGCAGATGCGGCGGAATGCAGTCGGCGGGCCAGTCTTTGGCAGTCACTTCGGCGCGGAAGATGAACTGAAGATGCTCGGCCAGGGCTTCCAGGAAGTCGCCGCGCTTCGGCTTGAACTCCCGCACGATCTTCCGCGCGCTGGCCTCCAGCGGCATGAAGAGGCTGCGCTTCTGCTTGGGCAGGGCCTTCAGCAGAGTGGTGATCAGTTCCTCCCTCAGGCCAGGCACCATCCATTGCAGTTCGGCGCTGGTCAGCTGGCTGGCCACGGGCAGCGGCACCTGCACCGTCACGCCGTCGTCCTCCTGCCCCGGCTTGTAGGCATAGGTCAGCGGCAGCACGCTGTTCGCCACCTGCGCCTGCTCGGGGAATTGCTGGAGGTCGGCGCTCAGGTCATCGCCGCCCGTCAGGTCCTCCTCGTGCGCGACGAGGAAGTTGGGCTCTGTCTTCACGCGCTCATTCACGAGCTTGTTCAGGTCGTGGATGGAGGAGATGGAGAGCCCGTGCAGCCGCACGCGGTAGAATTCGAAGAGCTTTTCCTCGATGGCATACACGCGGGAGCTTCTCACCCGCGTGAGCGCTGCCTCGAGACGCGTGCGCAGCTTTTGGTTCAGCTCAAAGAAGCGGTGTGGCACATGCGCGCCCTCCTCCAGCAGGGCACCGCGGATGAAGATCTGCGTGGCTCCGAGCGGGTCGATCTTGCCGAAGTCGATCTTCCTCCGTAGCACCTCAAGTCCGTGCAGGATGAGGCGTTCATTCACCAGCACGCGGCCCGCCTTTGCGCTCCAGTGTGGCTCGGCATACTTGCGCTCCAAAAGATGCGCTCCGAGCTCGGCGGCCCACTCCGGGTTGATGCCCGCGAGGGTCCGCGCAAAGAGCTGCGAGGTTTGCACGATCTCCGCCGCCACGATCCACAGCGGCTGCTTCGTCTTCTCCTGCCCGGGCTTGGCGTTCTTTTCCCGGCGTTCGTAGAGGTTGGAGCCGGGGAAAACCATGACCTCGCGGTTTCCGGCGGCCTTGTAGAGGTTCCTCTCCTGCCGCAGGGCGATGTGGCCCAGGTGCCCGGCCAGGATGGACTTGTGCAGCAGGTCGGAGGGGTTCGGCTTTTCCACCTTGGGAGGAACTGTCTCCGGCGCTTGGCCGCTGCGCCTGCCTTCTCCAAAGGTGTCCCGAAGCTGTGCCCACACATCCCGCCACTCCGTCATGCGGGTGAAGGAAAGGAAATTCTCCCGGCAGAAACGGCGCAGGGCGTTTTTGCCGCTGCTTCCAGGCTCTGGCGCGGCGTTCCAGATCTTCAGCAGCGTCATGAAGTCGCTCTCCGGGCTGGCGAACTTCTTGTGCGCGGCGTTGGCCAGCTCGCGCTTGTCCTCAGGCCGTTCGCGTGGGTCGGGGATGCTCAGTCCGGCGGCCAGGATCAGCATGTCCTCCAGGCAGCCCTCCTGACGCGCCTGGAGCAGCATCCTGCCCAGCGTGGGATCGAGCGGCAGGGCGGCCAGCTCATGACCGCGCTCGGTCATCTCATGCGTGTCGCTCAGCGCACCCAGCTCATGCAGCAGGTCATAGCCCGCGCGGATCGCGGAGCCGCTCGGCGGCTGGAGGAAGGGGAAGTCCTCGATCTCGCCAAGCTTGAAGGCCTTCATGCGCAGGATGACCTCGGCGAGATTGCTGCGCTGGATCTCGGGCTGGGTGAACTTGGGCCGCTTGTTGAAATCCTCCTCGCTGAAAAGGCGCACGCAGAGGCCGTCCCGCACACGCCCGGCACGTCCCGCGCGCTGGTTGGCGCTGCTTTGGGAGACATCCTCCACCGGCAGCCGCTTCGTCCGCGTGCGTGGATTGTAGCGGCTCAGGCGGGCCAGCCCGGTGTCCACCACGGCGGCGATGCGCGGCACGGTGATGGAGGTTTCGGCGACGTTCGTGGCGATGATGACGCGCCGTTTGGGCCCGGGGGAAAACACGCGCTGCTGCTCCTGCGAGGCCATGCGGCCAAAGAGCGCCAGCACCTCGAAGCTGCTGCCAAGCCGCCCTTGCAGCGCATCGCGGCATTCGCGGATGTCGCGCTCCGTCGGCATGAAGACGAGCACATCACCATCAGCCGTCTCGATCAGCACATCCTCCGTGGCGCGGATGGCGGCATCCAGGTGCGTGGGGTCTTCATCATCCTCTCCCACCGGACGGTAGCGGATCTCCACCGGGTAAAGGCGGCCCGAAACCTCGATGATCGGCGCGCCACCAAAGTGCCGGCTGAAGAGCTCCGTGTCGATCGTGGCCGAGGTGACCACGATCTTCAGGTCTGGCCGCCTGGGCAGCAGCGTCTTCAGGTAGCCGAGCAGGAAGTCGATGTTGAGCGAGCGCTCATGCGCCTCGTCCAGAATGAGCATCGAGTAGGCGCGCAGCAGCGGATCACTCTGGATTTCCGCCAGCAGGATGCCGTCGGTCATGAACTTCACCTTCGTGTCAGCGCTGGTGTCATCGGCGAAGCGCATCTTGCAGCCCACCAGGCCACCCCAGCGCACGTTCAGCTCCTCCGCCACCCTTCTGGAGACGGACATCGCCGCCACACGGCGTGGCTGCGTGCAGCCGATCTGGCCGCGGCCCTCCTCCAGCACCTCCAGGCACATCTTGGGCAGCTGCGTCGTCTTGCCCGAGCCCGTTTCTCCCGCGAGCACGACGACCTGATGCCCACGGATGGCCGCCAGGATGTCCTCACGGCGTGCGGTGATCGGCAGGTCTTCGGGGTAGCGGATCGTGAACACGGACGATCAGGCTTTCTCGAAGGCGTCGGCCACACGCAGCACCGTCACTTCATCCAGCGGCTTGCCGACGATCTGCAGCCCCACGGGGAGCTGCTTGCCGCCTTCTTCCGCCGTTCCGCAGGGAATGCTGATGCCCGGCAGGCCGGCCAGGTTCACGGGAATGGTGAAGATGTCCTCCAGGTAGGCGGCCAGCGGGTTGTCCTTCAGCTCTCCCAGTTTGTGCGCGGGCGTGGGGCTCGTGGGACTCACGATCACATCCACCTGCTCAAAGGCCTTCTCAAAGTCCTGCCGGATCAGGGTGCGGGCACGCTGGGCCTTGAGGTAGTAGGCGTCGTAGTAGCCGCTGCTCAGCACGTAGGTGCCCAGCAGGATGCGGCGCTTCACTTCGGGTCCGAAGCCCTCTTCACGGCTCATCATGTAGTGCTCCAGAAGGTCCGTCGCATTCGCCGAGCGGTGGCCGTAGCGCACGCCGTCAAAGCGGGCCAGGTTTGCGGAAGCCTCCGCCGGGGCGATGATGTAGTAGGTGCTCACGCCCACGTCCGTGTGCGGCAGGCTGATCTCCACCGGGATCGCGCCCAGGCTCTCGAGCTTCCGGATGGCGGCATTCACGCTGGCGGAGACACCGGCATGGATGCCAGAGATGAAATATTCCTTCGGCAGGCCGATGCGCAGTCCCTTGATGTCACGGCCCAGAGCCGAGGTGAAGTCCGGCACGCTCACGTCCAGCGAGGTGGAATCGCGCGCATCCTTGCCGCAAAGGTGGTTCAGCAGCAGCGCGGCATCCTCCACCGTCTTGGTGATGGGCCCGATTTGGTCGAGCGATGAGGCGAAGGCGACCAGGCCGTAGCGTGAAATCCGGCCGTAGGTCGGCTTGATGCCCACGCAGCCGCAGAGCGCCGCAGGTTGGCGGATGGAGCCGCCCGTGTCAGAACCGAGCGTGGCGATGGCGAGGTTGCCCGCCACAGCCGCCGCGCTGCCGCCGCTGGAGCCGCCCGGAATACGCTCGAGGTCGCGCGGGTTGCGGGTCACGCCAAGGGCGGAGTTCTCCGTGGAGGACCCCATGGCAAACTCGTCCATGTTCAGCCGACCAAAGGGCACGGCACCGGCTCCACGCAGGCGGGTGATGGCTCCAGCATCGTAGGGGGCCGTGTAGTTCTCCGCCAGCATCCGGGAACCGCAGGTGCAGGGCTGGCCCGTGACGTTGATGTTGTCCTTGATGCCCACCGGGATGCCTCCCAGCGGCTGGGAAAGGTCCGCGCGGTCCGCTTCGGCCAGCGCCTTGTCCGCATCCCAGCTCAGGTAGGCGCCCAGCGTTTCGTTCTGCGCCTCGATGGCCCTGGCAACATCATTCACGATGTCACGAGGTGAGATTTCCTTGGCAACAAGCTGCCGACGAAGGCTGGCAATGGTCTGGGAGGCGAGGGACATGCAGGGAGAGGTCGAAATCAAAAGGGGCGGGCGGCAGGCATCGGGGTCATTCGATCACCTTCGGGATCTGGAACTGGTCCATCACCCGGCGCGGAGCATTGGCCAGCGCCTCATCCTGCGTGAAGCCGGGCCGCGCCACATCCGGGCGCACCACGTCAAAGACCGGCATCGCATGCGCGCTCGGCTCCGCATCCAGGGTGTGCGAGCTCAGCTGGTCGATGTGCCCCAGGATCTGGGTCAGCTGCTGCTGGTAATGCGCCGCCTCCTCCTCGGTCAGGGCGAGGCGGGCGAGCTTGGCGACGTGGTGGATGTCGATCTGCGGAGACGGCATGGCGGCGTCCTTTGTAGGCTGTGATTGCGGGCTGGCAAGCACGGGACCGCTCAAATGCCTCCGCCGCCCTCAGCAGCTCGTCGGCACCTTCTGCGCCAGCTTCACCGAATGCGGGATCGCGCCCAGCACAAAGCCCAGGCAGTCCACGGCCCCCTGCGGCTTCCCCGGCAGGGCGATCACCAGGGACCGGCCCACCACCGCCGCCAGGCAGCGGGAAAGAATCGCATTTGGCGTCAGCTCCAGGGATCGCATCCGCATCAACTCGCCAAAGCCCGGGATCTCCACGCGCATGATGCCGCGGATCGCCTCCGGCGTTACATCCCGCTCTGCGATGCCTGTGCCGCCTGTCGTCAGGATCAGGCCGCAGCCCTGGTCGCCCAGGGATTGCACCGCCATTTGGATCGCCTTCAGGTCATCTGGCACCACCACCTCGGCATGCACCTGCCAGCCCTGGGCCTCCGCAGCCTGGCGCACAGCCGGGCCGCCCAGGTCTTCATAAAGGCCCTGGCTGGCGCGGTCAGAGATGGTGATGATGCCGACAGTGATCGAATTCATGGTGGTGTGTCCGCCCTGTTGCCTGAATCCTGGTCGGAAAGCAAGCCCCGGGCCGCAGGCCGCCTACCCCCACCCCGCGCCGCTTGCATCCTCCGGCGGACTCGCCACCATGCGGCCCGTTTTTCCCCCGCCATGGCCTACATCAACGAAAACTACAACAAGCTCAAAGCCGGTTACCTCTTC
>CALDGV010000680.1 GCA_937941745.1 uncultured Prosthecobacter sp.
GCCCGCAGGGCAGCGGACTCTTCCAGGGCATTTATCACTCGTCCCAGACCTGCAGACTGGAATGGTTTAGCGGCGTGCTGTGGCCGATGATGCTGGCTATCACCGCTTTCTTGGGCTGGTGGTGGGTGGCAGCGGGCATCGTGATGACCTCTTTGGCGGCGGCCCTCTACCGCTGGCGCTCCCTGCCCTGCCCTCCTCATCCTTTGTCCGCCTCGCATCAAGCTGGTCTGCTCATCCTCTGCTGGCTTCAGCCGCCACTGAGAGAGGGGGCTCGTCTGGCGGGAATGCTTGATCTGGGCGCATGGCCAGCCTGGAATCCCTTTCAGCCTGAAGTGTTGCAGGCACCACCCCAAAGACAGCACCTGGTCAAAACCGGTGAATGGGCCTTCTGGAGTGATCAAGGCATCGGCAGGGAGATGTTTCTGGCCGAATTGCAGAAAGACATGCAGGAACGGCTTGGCTCAGGTTCCGTGCTCCGGGACGATGGTTGGAGAAACTATGACCTCGCCTTTGGCCCTTTGGGAGTGAGCCAGTCTGGCTATCTGACGGTGACTGAGCATCACGGTCCTGGCTTGTGCCTCACACGGGTCCGGCATCTGCATCGTCATTGGCCCATTCTCATCCTGGTATGCGCGCTGCTGGGCAGCGCCCTCTTTGCAGATGCGGCAGACAAACTTGGACGAAAGGCCGTTTTCTACCTCGCCCTGTTCGTCCTCTATTTGGCCATCCTTCGCTGGCGTGAAGGCCGCTACCTCCGCTCCATCGCTGCTCGCTGCGGGCTGAAGCCCCTCAATCACGAGCCTTGAGACTCCCGTTTCTCACGCCAACATGCCGCTCCGATGATCACCCCTCTTGACCTGAAACTGCTGCGCGATCTCGGACGCATGAAGGGGCAGGTGGTGGCGGTGGCGCTCGTCATGGCCTGCGGCCTGGCCATGATGATCATGACCCGGAGCCTCATCCTGACGCTGGAGAGCACCCGCGACGCCTACTACCAAAGTCATCGCATGGCGGATGTCTTTGGCTCCCTCAAACGCGCCCCGCTCTCGTTGCGGGACAGGCTGGCTCGAATTCCAGGCGTGGCGGAACTGGAGACCCGCGTGGTGCGTGATGCCATGCTCGACCTGCCCGGCGTGCTGGAACCCTGCACGGGGCACCTCGTCTCTCTTCCTGAAGATGGCGGCATGCCTGTACTGAATCAGGTTTTCCTCCGTCGGGGCCGGATGCCGCGCATCGATGCACGCCGCGAAACCGTGGTCAGTGAGTCCTTTGCTGAAGCCAACCAACTGCAGGTTGGCGACAGTGTGGCGGCAATCATCAACGGCCGCCGGGATGAACTGCTGATCACCGGCATCGGCCTTTCTCCGGAATTCGTGTTTGAAGCCCGCCCAGGAGAAACCCTGCCAGACAACAAGCGCTTTGGGGTCTTCTGGATGAACTATCGGGCGCTCGCCGTGGCCTACAACATGGATGGAGCGTTCAATGACTTCGCCCTCGACCTCTCTCCGGGAGCCGAGCCTGGGCCTGTGCTGGAGGAACTCGACCGCCTGCTGGCCACCTATGGAGCCACCGGTGCCTACACGCGCGCGGATCATGCCAGCGCCCAGCGCCTGGATGACGAGCTCGAAGTGCTCCACGCGCTCTCCGTGGCCTACCCGGTGGTCTTCCTCAGCGTGGCTGCGTTCATGGTGAACGCCGTGCTTGCAAGACTGGTGCGGCTTCAGCGGGAGCAGATCGCCCAGTTGAAAGCGCTCGGCTACTCTTCCTGGCAGGTGGGCCGTCACTACTTGGGCTTCGCTTTCGTCATCGTGGTCCTGGGTTCGACCCTGGGCGGACTGGCGGGACGCTTCATGGGCAGCGGACTGCTGAACCTCTACCGGCTGTTTTTTCGTTTTCCGAGCCTGGAATTTACCATGGATCATTCTGCGGTCGGCGTGGCGCTGATAGTGAGCACCGCCGCTTCGATGCTGGGTGTGCTGAGCGTGGTCTGGCTGGCCGTGAAGCTGCCTCCTGCCGAGGCGATGCGCCCCGAACCGCCCGCCAGCTATCAACCGAGCACCCTGGAGCGTTTAGGTCTCACCGCCTGGATGTCACCCGCGATGCGCATGGCGATGCGCAACATCGAACGCCGCCCCTGGCAGTCCACCTTCACGGTGATGGGCCTTTCGCTAGCCACCGGCCTCATGGTCCTGCCTGGGAGCATGGCGGATAGCATCGACTACCTCCTCACCTACCAGTGGAATGATGTGCAGAGGCAGGATGTCGTGGCCCTTTTGATCGAACCAAGCTCCGGCGAAGCCCTGCATGACCTGGAGCACCTGCCTGGCGTGACCTTCGCCGAGCCCATCCGCGTTGTGCAGGCCCGCTTCCGCCATGCCCAGCGGGAAAGGAAGCTCTCCATCACCGGCCTGCCGCGCGGCAGTGAACTCAACCGCCTGCTCGACGCCCAAAAACGCCGCATTGAACTGCCGGACGAAGGGCTCGTCATGTCCAAAGCCCTTGCTGACAAGCTCGGACTGCATGTCGGCGAAAGCGTGCAGGTGCAGGTTCTGGAGGGCCAGCGTCCTTACCTCCGCATTCCGGTTCGAGGCGTCATCGAAGATTTTGCCGGAGTTTCCGCGTTCATGGACCTGGATGCTCTGCGCCGAGTGATGAAGGAGGGGCCTACCGTCAGCGGAGCCTACCTGACAGTGGATGAACTCAGGTGGGAGGACTTCATGAAGGAGATCAAGGACACGCCGCGCCTCGCCGCCACCCTGGTGAAAAAGGACCAGCTCCGGGCCTTCCGCACCACCACTGGCGAGAGCATCGGCATCCTGCGGCGGCTTTACCTTACACTGGCAGTCATCGTGGCCTTCGGCGTCGTGTACAACAGCGCCCGCATTGCCTTGAGCGAACGTGGCCGCGATCTCGCCACCCTAAGGGTCGTCGGCTTCACCCAGCGGGAAGTAGCCGGAGTATTGCTCGGAGAACTGACCCTCCTGCTGCTGGCAGCGCTGCCAGTAGGGCTGGTCTTTGGCAAAGGCCTCGTGACTTGGATCATCACCAAGGTGCGCACCGAGACCGTGCGCCTGCCGCTCGTCATCAGTGAGCAGACTTATGCCACCGCCGTGCTCGTCGTTGCCGGGGCGGCAGTGACCTGCTTTTTCGTCGTCGGCCGCATGCTGCGGAAACTGGACATGGTGGGCGTGCTGAAGGCCAGGGATTGAGCTGGTTTTCAGCTCTTGCCAGCCCATCCCGGCCTGCCATGATGCCATTCATGGGTAAACTCCAAGACAAGATCGCCGTTGTGACCGGTGCCGGACGTGGCATCGGCAAAGCCATTGCTGAAAAATTCGCCTCTGAAGGGGCCAAAGTCGCCATCGCCAGCCGGACGGAAGCCAATTCCCAAGCCGCCGCGGATGCCATCAACGCCCTCTATCCAGGTGCCGCCAAAGGCTACGCCGTGGATGTCGGCAATGGTGAGGCTGTGGCCGAGTTCGGCAAGAAGGTCCTGGCCGACTTTGACCACGTGGACATCCTCGTGAACAACGCCGGCGTGACCAAGGACGGCCTGCTTCTGCGCATGAGCGAGGAGGACTGGGACTTCGTCGTGGACACCAACCTCAAGGGGGCCTTCCACATGGTGAAGGCCTTCCAGCGCAGCCTGCTCAAGCAGAAAGGCGCACGCATCATCAACATCGCCTCCGTCATCGGCCTCATGGGCAACGCCGGGCAGGCCAACTACGCGGCCAGCAAAGCAGGCCTCATTGGCTTCACCAAGTCGCTGGCGAAGGAATATGCAGGCCGCGGCGTCACCGCCAACGTCATCGCCCCAGGCTTCATCGCCACCGACATGACGGGCGTGCTGGATGAGAAGGTCAAAGCGGCCATCCTGGAAAAAATTCCTCTGGGCGACTTTGGCCAGGCTGACGACATCGCTGCCACGGCAGCCTTCCTCGCCAGCGCCGAGGCCCGCTACATCACCGGCCAGGTGCTGGCCGTGGATGGTGGCATGGTGATGTGATCCCTCACTCTCTGGAAAGCTCTTGGGCCGGCCCGCCTCCTGAATGGAGGCAGGCCGGCCTCCTCATGTCAGAGTCTCGTTTTCCCGACGTAGTTTATGGATGAAGCATGCATTCTTCGCCTGCCTGATCGCTTCCGCCGTGCACGCCGCAGAGCCTGACTGGGTGCTCGAAGGCTCCGCCGCCTGGCAGGCGCGTGATTCGCAGGCCGAGTGGGTCTTTCAGGACCAGCTTTGGATCGGTGGCGGCTGGTTCCAATCCTATGAGGCGCCTCCACGCGATGTCTGGTCGTCTGCCGATGGCCGGAAATGGTCTCTCGTCACCTCCGCCGCGCCCTGGATGCACAGCGATTTGCCAATGAACCTGACCTTTGCGGGCCGGATGTGGATCATGGGAGGCTGGTTCAAAGGCCGGCTGCCTGGCCACTCAGCCAGTCACGAGGTCTGGTCCTCCGCTGACGGGAAGTCCTGGCAGCAGGAAACAGCCGCAGCCGCATGGTCACCCAGGCTTGCGGCTGGCCTTGTGGAGCATCGGGGTCGCATGTGGCTGCTCGGCGGCACCGAGAACTACTATTTTGGCACGGAGAAGAGCCTGAAAAACGACGTCTGGTCCTCTGCCGATGGACGGGAATGGCGATTGGAAACGGCCCAGGCGGCCTGGTCCCCGCGGGCCTACCATCAGGCGGTGATGCTCAAGGACCGACTTTATGTGCTTGGCGGCGGCAACTACACGCCCGGCTATCAGGCCCGGAATGACGTCTGGTCCTCCGCCGATGGCATTCACTGGACCTGCGAAACCTCATCCGCGCCCTGGCTGCCACGCCTGTGGTTTGCTGCGGTGGTCTATCGCGAGCGGATTTGGGTCCTGGGAGGCTGGTCGAAGGAAAAGGACAACTTTGGCGATGTCTGGCACAGCGCAGATGGACGAAACTGGGAACGCCTGGAAACCAAGACCTGCTGGAAGGCCCGCCACGAGCATTCTGCCTGGGTGTTTCAGGACAAAATCTGGGTAGCGGGAGGCCATGCCAGACCACTCTCGAACGAAGTCTGGTCCCTTCACCTGCCCAAGCGTCCCTGAGCAGACTAGCCTCCGAGCTTGGGAGACTTGGGCTTGGTCTTCTTCTCCTTGTGCAGCGGGTTCGCTGGATTGAAGAAAGGGTTCTTCGGTGCAGGCCCTTTGGGCATGTGCTCCACCTTCTTGAGCTCAGGCTCTGGAATGTAGAGCTTCATGATCCAGCTCTGCGCGATGGCGTAGAGGTTGGTGACAGCCCAGTAAAGCGCCAGCGCGGCGGCAAAGCTGTAGGAGATCCAGAGGAAGAAGACTGGCATGATGTTCATCATGATCTTCTGGCTCTTGTCCATCGTGGCAGGCTGAGGCGTCAGCTTCATCTGCGCCACCATCGTCAGACCCATGATGATCGGCAGCGGGTTGATGTCGAAGCCCATGAACTGGCCGATGGTGTCGGCGATGGAGAGGTCCTTCACCCACATCCAACCCTGGCCACGGAGTTCGGCGGCGTTCTGGAGCACGCCGTAGAAGGCAAAGAAGATCGGGATCTGGAGCAGCATCGGGAAACAGCCGCCGACAGGGTTCACGCCATACTCCTTGTAGAGCTTCATGACCTCCATCTGCTGCTGAGCAGGCTCGTCTTTGTATTTCTCCTGCAACTCCTTCATCAGCGGAGCCAGCTTGCCCATGCGCTTCATGGAATATTGAGCCTTGGCCTGCAGCGGCCAGAGCAGCGTGCGGATGACGATCGTCATCAGGATGATGGCCACGCCCCAGTTGCCGCTGAGGTCATGCATCCAGCGCATCAGGGTGTTCAGCGGCCGGCTGATGAAGCCCCACATGCCATAGAACATCACGAAATCGCGCTGGCCTTCGAGCTTGCGCAGCCGGCCGTATTCCTTCGGGCCGGCATAAAGGCTGTATTCCTCCGTTTTGGAGGCTCCGGGAGCCAGTTCCACCGGAGGCAATCCCACAGCGGCCTGGATGGCATGATCGCTGGTGGCTCCGGACTTGCCGTTGAACTGGTCATGGCTGTGGTCAATCAGCAGGCGGGAACCCCAGATCTTGCCGGGCTGGTCCACCTTGCTCTCGTGACTCAGGATCTGCACGTAGAAGCGGCTCATCACACCGCCATAGCGCAGACGGGCATGGCTGGAGCGGATTTCCGTCTTCTCCGTGCCGAACCAGCCGCCATCAAAGGAGCTGGTGTGCGTTTGCGCCGCATCCCCGGCATCGTTCCAGAAGAAGCTGGGTTTCAGCGCTTCCGCAGGGTCCATGGAGTTCGCCGCCCCGGCATAGAGGTAATATTCCTCCGACTTGTGAGGTGCCGCTCCGGTATTGGTGAGCGTGACGCTGAGGTTGATCAGGTGGGCATCGGTGGGATTGCCTTCGTGCAGCGAGAAGACTTTCTTCACCGCCACCCCTTCGGCGCTCGTGCCTTCGAAAGTCACGCTCTTGTCGCTCTTGGCCGTGATCTTGTAGGCCACCGGATCGTTGCCCGCCGCCTCACGACGCAGTGCGCCGATGGGCTCCACCGCATGCTCATTGAGGGTGATCTGGTCCGTGCCAGCCAGCACCACTTTCTTGATGCCGCCGCCAAGGGTGGTGAAGTGCCAGGTCACGCTGTCGCGGGAAAGGGTGTGAGTTTCTTCCGGAGCACCGGCAGCCGCGGGGGCGGGGGCGGCCGCACTTGTTGCCTTGGTTTCTGGTTTGGCCCCTGCATCTGCCTTGCTGGCAGCCTGCGCCGCCGGTTTGGCTGGAGCTGGCGGCGGCTGGTTTTGACTGGCGAACCAAGCGTTCAGGGCGATGCCTGCGCTGCAGAGAATAATGACGATCCAGGCTTTGCGGTCCATGAAAGAGAAAATGAGGGTCGGTTTGAAAAATTAAAGATCAGCGGCCATGGCCACAGGGAGGATCGGGCACAGGATCGTGGCCCTGGCCACCCCAGGGCTGGCAGCGGAGAATCCGGCGGGTGCCCAGCCAGGCACCTCGAAAAACACCGTGCTTTTCCACAGCTTGAAGAAAGTATTCCGAACAGGTCGGGGTGAACCGGCAGCCCGAGCCCGGGCCGCCGATGAAGTGCAAAACCGGGGAAATGAAATGCTGGTAACCACGGATGAGAATGCGGACAACCAGCTTCATGGCGCGGAGGCGGCAGGTTTCAAGAGCAGTCCCATCTTCCGGGCCAGACGAACCCAGTCGTCCCGAAGCTGCGCAAACTCCGCCTGAGGGGCCCGCCAGCGGGCGATGGTGACAAATCTCATCCCCGGGGCAATG
>CALDGV010000681.1 GCA_937941745.1 uncultured Prosthecobacter sp.
CCCTGTCTTTTCCCTTCACCCTTGCACCGCATTGGCGGGGTGGATGCCCCGTTCAAAACCGATGCGGCGGACCGCATTCTCTACCACAGCCATCTGCTCGAAGACGGGCGCGATGTCTCGACGCCAAGCTATGAGGAGGCGGGAGCGCGGGAGCAGATTTACTTCGATCCGCAGCGCACCACGGCGGGCATCGTGACCTGCGGCGGCCTGTGTCCCGGATTGAACGACATCATCCGCGGTCTCGTGAACCAGTGCCACCTGCAATACGGCATCTCACGCGTCTATGGCTTCCGCTATGGCTACGAGGGGCTGGTGCAGCGCTACGGCCACACGCCCCTTCTGCTCAAGCCCTCCTCCATCGAGCAAGCGCATCATTTTGGCGGCACGCTGCTCGGCAGCTCACGCGGACAGCAGGACATCGGCGAGATGGTGGACACGCTGGAGGACATGAAGGTGGATATTCTCTTCGTCATCGGTGGTGATGGCACGCTGCGCGGCGCGGCGGAGATCGTGAAGGAAATCGAAAGGCGCGGACTGAAAAAAGCCGTGGTCGGCATCCCGAAGACCATCGACAACGACATCCGCTACCTCGACAAGAGCTTTGGCTTCGAGACGGCCTTCGCGGCGGCGGTGCAGGCCTTGAAATGCGCGTATGTCGAGGCCACCGGCGCGGTGAACGGCGTCGGTCTCGTGAAGCTCATGGGGCGCGATTCCGGCTTCATCGCCTGCTATGCGGCGCTGGCGGGCAGCAACGTCGATTTCGTGCTCGTTCCCGAGGTGCCGTTCCAACTGGAAGGCGAGGGTGGGTTCCTGGAGTCTCTGCGGCACCGTCTGGTGAAACGTGGCAGCGCTGTGGTCGTCGTGGCCGAGGGCGCCGGGCAGCATCTCATGCAGACAGAAGACGCCACCGATGCCAGCGGCAACAAGCGCTACGGCGACATCGGACCGTTCTTGAAGGATCGCATCAACGCCTTCTTCAAAGCCCGCAAAACCGAGGTGAATCTCAAATACATCGACCCCAGCTACATCGTGCGCAGTGTGCCCGCAAACGCCCAGGATAATGTGTATTGCTCCCGCCTCGCCCAGTCCGCCGTGCATGCCGCCATGGCGGGCAAGACCAACATGCTCGTGGGCCGCTGGCACGGCTCCTTCGTCCACCTGCCGCTCGAAATGGTCATTCACGGCCGCCGCAAGGTCGATCCCACCCAGGAACTGTGGCGCTCCGTGCTGGAATGCACGGGACAACCGGCGGTGATGTGAGCGCGGTCGTCATTGACGCTCTCAATACAACCCTGGCTTTTATCAATTCGAGAAAGCGCGGTGGGATGAGCACGGTTGCGTCATGCAACAGCTCATCATCGACAAGCCCTATCGTTTCATCCCCTCCCGCAACAGCCGCCTCTGGAGCGCTCTGGTGCATCTCTGGCTGCCGGGGCATCTGCGAAAGGCCTATGGGATCGAATCCTGCGAGTGCATCGGCGCGGAACGGCTGCGGGACTCGCTGAACGCAGGCCATGGCGTGCTGCTGGCGGCGAATCACTGCCGGCCCGGTGACCCAATGGTGATCGCACGCAGTCTGCGTCCGCATGTTCGCTGTGATTTCAGCACGATGGCGAGCTGGCATATTTTTCATCAGAGCTGCATGCAGTCCTTTCTGCTGCCACGCATGGGCGGATTCAGCATGTTTCGCGAAGGCCTGGACCGCGAGTCGCTGAATCATGCCACGCAGATTCTTGGCGAGGCACGACGACCGCTAATCGTCTTCCCCGAAGGCTTCATCACGCGCAGCAATGATCATCTGGCGAATCTGATGGATGGTGTGGCCTTCATGGCGCGGCTGGGAGCCAAGATGGCCGCGAAGATCGACCCGAAGCGCAAGGTGGTGATCCATCCGACCTTCCTGCGCTACTTTTTCGAGGGCGATCTCGAAGCCACGCTGCGACCGGTGCTGAAGGACATCGAAACGAAGCTCACTTGGCAGCCGCAAACGCATCTTTCCATGCGGGAACGCATCGCGAAGGTCGGCGAGGCGCTGCTCTCGCTCAAAGAGATCGAGCATCTCGGCGCCAGCCGCGCAGGATCACTCGCGGAACGCGTTGGAACATTGATCGACCATCTGCTTTCACCGCTCGAAGCGCGGTGGCTCAAAGCGCCGCGTCGTGACAAAGACACGATGGAGCGCATCAAGGCGCTGCGCACCGCCATCGTGCCCGATTTGCACGACGAAACTCTCTCCGAGGCCGACAAAGCCGCGCGCTGGCGGCAACTGGCCGATCTCTACCTCGTGCAGCAACTGCACTGCTATCCCGGCAGCTATCTCGACACCTCGGAAGCGCCGGAACGTCTGCTGGAAACCGTCGAGCGCTTTGAAGAAGACCTCACCGATGCGGCGAGACCACACCCACCGATGCGAGCCGTCGTGATGATCGGTGAAGCCATCGAAGTCTCGCCGGAGCGGCCACGCGGCATGCCCGCTGATCCCATCACCCTCGAAATCCGCCAGCGTCTCGAATCGCTCATGTCCGCATCTCTCACCCATCGCCAATCATGAACCTCACCACCATCCTCATTCGTCTCGGCATCGTCGTGCTGGCGCTCGCCGCCTGGCATTGGACGCAAATTCTCATTGCCCGCAAAAGCACGCCGCGTCATGGCCTGGGCGATCTCGTTCACGATCTCACCGCCCGCTGGCATGGCTGGTTGATCCAGAATGATCGCGCGGCGAACCGGCTGCTCATCGTCAGCTCGTTTTTCATCGACGTGCTGGCGCTGTCTGTCATCGCGTTGGCGGTGTTTGGCGGCAGTTTCGCGCCGTTCATCGCGCTGCTGATTCTGTTT
>CALDGV010000682.1 GCA_937941745.1 uncultured Prosthecobacter sp.
AGAGCTTGCGGAAGTCCCGGAAAGCCTTGGCTCCCTTGAAGGCGGCGGCGGCGCGGTCGAGGTTCTCGCCGTTCACATCGCAGATGGCGACGACGTTTTCCGTGGGCTCAGGCAGCGGCGGCAGCGTTTCACCGGCCTTGGCGTTTTTGGGACGCATGAGCGGCACGCCGACCAGCCCCTGGATGTTGGCGGCTCCTCGGCCTCCGACGCCGATGAAGACGAGATTCAGGCGGGAGTTCGGTGAACGGGCGCTGGTGATGGCGGGAAAACCGAGGGCGGAGGCGGCGGCGAGGCTGCTCTGAGCAAGGAAACGACGGCGGGAAGTGGGCTGGCAGGGCATGGCGAGCAAACGAGGCAGGAAGGAAGGCTCTTGCGCGCTGCCTGCCACATCACCGAAGGCTGCCGGGAGGCGGCGCAGCGCAGTTCACCATTCCAGCCACACGCGCCTGGCCCTGAAATCAAAGGTGACCCGGTAATCCTTCAGGAAGTAAGAGCCGACCCGCGGCACGCCGGGGGCGATGTCCACCTCCGCATCGGGGTAGCGCCCGCCGAGCAGCGAGACGGAGGGGAGGGTGACGGTGCGCAGGCGGGCCTTTTCAGAGCTGACCACGCCGCCCACGGCCATGAGCACGAGGCCTTCGACAATCTTGCCCTGGTCCTGCACGCCGAGCTTCCGGGCCACAGCCTCGTCAATTTCGATGCCGTTGAAGGAGCCGCTGTCGAGGATGGAGGACCAGGTCTTGCCCTTGGCGGTGAGGTCAATAAAGGCCACCCCCTGCTGGAAGCGGAACGGGGCGGAGGAATGCCGGAGGCTGGCGGAAGGTTGAAACCGGCTGCCAAAGCCGAACGTGGCGGCATGAGCGCGATAATCGAGCGTCAGGTAGGAGCAGTAGCGCGCGACGAGGTCAAAACCGAGGATGTTGGCCGCATGGGCGGCCGCCTCGCCGGAAACCTCGAAGGTGCGGACAAAGCAGGGATAGGAGGGCAGCCTCCAGGTGCCGATCTGCAAGGGGCTGATGAGGCCGACCAGGCCCTGCTCCCGGCCGACCACGCCGAGCAGGGTGGCCTGGGCCTGCTTGGAATCCACCGTCGGCACTCCGGCCTTCAAGGCATCACGCGCGCCAAGCACCACGCGGGCCGCACCGGAATCCAGCAGCATCGGCAGCGGGCGGTCTCCCGGCCCCCGGGCCAGAATCACCGGCGTGCCATGCTTCATCTCAAAAGGCACGAGCACCGGCTGCCGGGGCAGCGAGGCACGAATCTGCGGATCAAGCCCCTTCAGGCGGGACAAGAAGTCCTGCGCCGAGATGGCATGCTCCTGCAGCCGCCGCAAGGTGCCTGCGCTCACAGGACCGTGCTGACTGGGGGCCGCACAGCCTGCCAGCAGCAGGCTGGACAGCGTGAAGGCCAGCCAGAAAAGGCGCATGGCTGAGGCTCAGAGGAATTTCTTCAGGCGGGACGCCACATCCTGCTCCAGACGGCGGACATAGCCGATGGTGTATTCCTCCACGTCGAGCTTCTCATCCTGGGCCAGGGGGGTGAGGTCCATGGCAAAGGTGAGGAGGCTGGTCTTGTCCGTCGTGTGGGAGTCGAAGTAGGTGGCGTTGGCATGGCGCAGGCCTTCTTCCGCCAGGTCATAGCGCTTGCCGCCGCTGATCTGGCTGTCAAAGACCCCCAGCAGCGGGCGCAGCAGGTGCGGATACTTGTCCACCCAGAGCATGGCCTTGTCGTCGGTGAGCAGCCAGTCGAGCTTCCGCCAGACCTCGCAGCCATAGACCTTCTTGGGGCGCATTTCGGGCGGCAGTTCACGGATGGCCTCCAGGCAGCGGAGGAAGGTGGCCACGTGTGTGTCGTGCCGGTCGCAGGGGTTGTGAACGTAGAGGATCTCCGGCTGGGAGTGCTCCAGGATGAAACGCAGGTCGGCGACCACGTTCGGGCGGTTCTCACGCTTCACATCCTCGCTTGGGTAGCCGAGCTGGATCATGACGCTGTATTCCCCGACAAAGGCGGCCTTCCGCTGCTCCACGAGGCGGACCTTCTGCATCTCTTCATCGGTGTAGTTTTCATACGGCCCCTTGCGCGGGCTGCCGGCACCATCGGTGACGACCACGCCACCGAACCATTTGTCACCGCTGTGGAAGCATTCCGTGATGCCGTGGTAGGCGGCGATTTCGAGGTCATCCTGGTGGGAGACGATGCCCAGATGGGTCACACGGTGCAGGGCGGTCCAGGAGTCGGTGTTGTCTGGAATGAAAACGTCGTTTTTAGGATGGCGGAAGGTCACGGCGGAGGGCATTAAGCGCACACCCGGCAGCCCTGCAAGGCGTGGTCCGGCTTTTCTGTGCTAGGACAGGGCCGGGAAAGAAATCAAGATTGCCTCCCGGGCACAACCATTGAAGATCAGGCCCTCAATGCTGCGCCAACTTCTGATCCTTTTCCTGGCCGTGATCTGTCCCACCGCCCAGGCGGAAGCCAGCCAGGAGGCTGCGGCCAGCCCGCCAACACTCACCACCGTCAGCATCGCCTCCTCCCGGGCGAACTCGCTCCTGCTCATGCAGGACACCGTCAGCCTCAGCTTCACGGCAAGCGCCGAACTGCCCGCCCCATCGGTGTGGTTTTACATCGGCGGGCGGGAGTTTTCCGCTTCCGAGCTCGAAACCGTGACGGACGGAACCCAATGGATCGCCCGTCGCAAGG
>CALDGV010000683.1 GCA_937941745.1 uncultured Prosthecobacter sp.
TCGTGCGCGTTGCCGTCCATGAGGCTGCTGGTGAGCAGGATCATGCTGTTTTCGAGCAGGGTGCGCTCGCCTTCGTTCGTGGCCTGCATCTTGGCGAGGAACTCGGCCCAGAGTTTGACCTGATGCTCGTTCACGCGCTGATACAGGCTGAGGCGATGCTCGTCATTGGCATGGTGCGACAGCTCGTGGATGCCGCCGCTGATGCCGTCGAGGCTGGGGAAGCGCATGTTCGAGAGGTCGTTGTTCATCATGAAGGTGGCCACGCGCGTGCGGTCCATCTGGAAGGCGAGGAGCATGATGTCGAACATGAGGCGCAGGTGGTCCTCGCTGCTGGCGGGGATGCCGGCGGCGGGGCGGCCGAGCGTGACGGTCTTCACGGTGGGCTGCCAGCCCTGGCCGTTGGTCTCGGCCTGGCTGATCTTCTCGGCGAGCTCGACGCGCTGCTCGATCTCGCGCACGGAGGTAAGGTATTCGTCGAGCTTTTGCTTGTCGCGGCTGCTGAGCTTCGGTTTGAGGCTGCTGGCGTCTTCGAGCACGAGGTCGAGGATGCTTTTGTCGCGCTTGCGGCGGCTGCCGTCGTCAAAGAGCTGGTCAAAGGCCTGCTGCGGGAAGATTTCCTTCGGCGCGGGCGTGGTGGGCGTGCTCCAGGAGATGTAGGCGGAGTAGATGGAGGTGAAGCCGCTGTCGGTGCTGTAGCTCGGCCGCTCGGTGCCGAGCACGACGCTGGGCACGGGCGTGAATTTACCGGTGTGCGCGGCGATGAGCTGGTCCATCGTGGTGCCGACCTCGACATCGGTGGTGGTCTTTTTCACCTTGAGGCCGCAGAGCACGTTCATCTTCGGGTAGTGGCCGCCCTCACCTTCGACGGTGGTGGGGTTCCACAGGCCGGTGAAGACATTCACATGCTTCTTGAGCCCTTCGAGCGGAGTGAGCGACTTTTTGAAGACCATGCCGCCAGGGGTCGTCTCGGCACCCCAGTGGTGCGGATTCACGCCATTGCCGGTGAAGCACACGGCGAGCCGACGCGGCGCGGTGTTGTTTTTGACCGATTCGGCTCCGAAAGCGCAGAACGACTCCAGCCACGGCAGGCCGAGGGCCACGCCGGTGCCACGGAGAAATTGACGACGAGAAGTATTCATTGGGGGGACAAAAAGACGCGCTCAGACTCCAAAAGTTTACATGACGGCCAAATGAAGCAGTCAGGAGGCCAAGAATGGCGATGTCGCAAAGCGTCCGGTCTGGTTCGACCAGTTTCCTGGGGGCTGGTCAGGCCACCCAGTCCTTGATCACCCTCCCGGCGACGTCGGTGAGGCGGAAGTCGCGGCCCGAGAATCGGTGGGTAAGGCGCAGGTGATCAAAACCAAACTGGTGGAGCATGGTGGCGTGGAAATCATGCAGGTCCACGGGGTCGCGAACGATGCCCCAGCCGATTTCGTCGGTTTCCCCATAGGTAAGGCCGCCTTTGAGACCGCCGCCAGCGGCCAGCATGGTGAAGGCGAAGGGATGATGGTCGCGGCCGGTGGTGTTGGGGTTGCCGCCGCGGTTTTCACCGAGCGGCGTGCGGCCGAATTCACTGCCAAAGACCACCATGGTGCTGTCGAGCAGGCCCCGCTGCTTCAGGTCCGTCAGAAGGGCGGCGATGGGCTGGTCGGCCATGCCGGCATTGTAGGCCAGCTCGTTGTCGAGGTTCGAGTGGTGGTCCCAGGAGGCGTGCATGATGCTGACAAAGCGCACGCCGCGCTCCACAAGCCGCCGGGCGAGCAGGCAGTTGGTGGCAAAGGCCTTGTACTGGCCTGGGCCGCCGCCTCGGGAGGCTTTGATCGGCGGGTCTTCGCGGTTCACACCATACATTTCCAGGGTCTTGGCAGATTCGTCCTTCAGATCAATGAGCTCCGGCGCGGCAGCCTGCATGCGGTAGGCCAGCTCGTAGGCGGCGATGCGGCTGGCGATCTCAGGATCGCGGAACTGGTCGTAGCGGCTCTGATTCAGCTCCATGAGTGCGTCCAGGCCCTTGCGCTGGAGCGCCATCGGAATGCCGGGCGGGTTTTTCAGGTTCAAGACCGGCTCCCCCTGGCTGCGGAAGAGCACTCCGGCGTAGGATGAGGGCAGGAACCCGCTCTGCCACAGGGACGCACCGCCGCTGGTGCCGCGCCCGGCGGTGAGCACCACGTAGCCGGGCAGGTTTCGCGACATGCTGCCGAGGCCGTAGTTGAGCCATGAACCCACCGTCGGCAGACCAAACTGCGCGCGGCCGCAGTGCAGCACGAGCTGGCCGGGATGGTGGTTGAACTGATCCGTGTGCAGGGAACGGACCATGAGCCAGTCATCCGCGTGCCTAGCCATGTGGGGCAGCAGGTCGCTGAACTCCATGCCACCCTGGCCGTACTTTTTGAAGGTTCGCTTTGAGCCCATGATGCGGGCCGTCTCCTTCCGGATGAAGGCAAAGCGGACGTTCTTGGTCATGCTTTCCGGCAGGGCCTGGCCATGCAGCTCATTGAGCTTCGGCTTCGGGTCAAAGAGGTCCATCTGGCTGGGGCCGCCCTCCATGAAAATGAAGATGCAGTTCTTGGCCTTGGCCGGGAAATGCGGTTCGCGAGGTGCCAGCGGGTCCGCATTCGCGACGGTGTCTGCGCTGAGGATGCCCTCCTGCGCAAGCAGGGCGCCGAGGCCCATCATGCCGAGCCCGTTCGCGCTCGTGGTGAGGAATTCGCGGCGGGTTTGCAGGATCTGATGCTCGATGGGGTCCATGGAAAGCTCGGATTCCAACGTCGCATCTCCCCGGCGTGTTGCCGGGTGTGGCCCTGATTCATGCGCTGCCTGTGAGGCGCAGCTCAAAAGTCGTCGAAAGAAGGCCTTTCCGCCTGACGACCTAGCACGCCATGAAATCCTGCCTTCTCACCGCCCTGCTGTCCCTGGCGGTTCTGGCCTTCCCAGCCTCCGCCACAAAGCCGAACATCCTTTTTCTCTTCGCCGATGACCTCACCTATGAGGCGGTGAGAGCCTTTGGGCACACGGACATCGACACCCCGCACCTCGACAGGCTGGTGGCCCGGGGCACCACCTTCACGCGTGCCTACAACATGGGCTCCTGGAGCGGTGCCGTCTGCGTGGCCAGCCGCACCATGCTGATCACTGGCCGCAGCGTCTGGGATGCCGACAAGATCTACAAGACCACGGACCGCGAGCGCACCGCCGGAGTGCTCTGGCCTCAGCTCATGAAGAAGGCTGGCTACCAGACCTACATGACCGGCAAGTGGCACATCCAGACCGATGCGGCGAAGTGCTTCGATGTCGCCCGCGATGTCCGCGCCGGGATGCCGAAGACCGTGCCCAGCGCCTACAACCGGCCCATCGAGGGTGAAACCGATGCCTGGAGCCCTTTTGACACCTCGCTGGGAGGCTTCTGGGAGGGCGGCACCCATTGGAGCGAGGTCGTGACCCGGCATACGACGGACTTCCTCACAGAGGCCGGAAAGGCGGGGAAGCCCTTCTTCATCTATGCCGCCTTCAACGCACCGCATGACCCACGGCAGGCACCCAAGGAGTATGTGGACCGCTACCCGCTGAGCCGGATCGCGATGCCAGGAAGCTTCGTGCCGGAATATCCGCACAAGGACGCCATCGGCTGCCAGCACAAGCTGCGGGATGAGAACCTGGCTCCGATGCCGCGCACGGAGTTTTCAGTGAAGACCCACCGCCGGGAGTACTATGCGCTCATCACCCATCTCGATGCCCAGATCGGCCGCATCCTGGATGCGCTGGAGGCCTCAGGTCAGGCCGAAAACACCTGGATCTTCTTCACGGCCGACCATGGCCTGGCCGTGGGGCATCATGGGCTCTTTGGAAAGCAGAACATGTACGACCACAGCGTGCGCGTGCCATTCATCGTCGCCGGGCCGGGAGTGGCCCAAGGTGCGAAAAACGATGCGGCGATCTACCTGCAGGATGTCATGGCCACGGCGCTGGACCTGGCTGGAGCGGAAAAGCCTGCACATGTGTTTTTCAACAGCCTGCGCCCGCTGCTCGAAGGTTCGCAAAAGGCCTCCCGGTATGACGACGTGTACGGGGCCTACCTGGACCTCCAGCGTGCCGTCACGCATGAAGGCTGGAAGCTGATCGCCTACCCCAAGGCCCGGGTGCTGCGCCTCTATCATCTGGCGGAAGATCCGCTGGAGACCCGTGACCTGGCCTCCGCACCTGAGCATGCCGCCCGGCGCAAGGAGCTTCTGGCCAGGCTGATCCGGCTTTCCTCCAGCCTGGGTGATGGGGTGGATCTGGCCCAGGTCTTCACCGAGTAGCAGCTCACCCGAGGCTCTCTTGCCGGTAGGCGGCCGGCGAGGTGTTGCGGTACTGGCGCAGCATGCGGCTGAAGTAGTGCCGGTTCACCAGCCCGCAGGTTTCGGCGATGTCCTCGATGCTGTCGTCCGTGTGGCGTAGGAGGCGGCAGGCCTCGTCGAGCCGGTAGTCCAGCAGCACGCGCATGGGCGGCAGGTTCAGCTCCTGCTGAAAAAGGTGGTTCAAATTCCGCACGCTGAGCCCCGAGTGCCGGGCGATCTGCTCCGCCGTGAGCTTCAGGCTGAGGTGCTGGTTCATGAATTCCATGGCCTTCAGCACCCGCGCATCGAGCCGCTGGTGCTCCCAGACCTCCATCGGCAGTTTGCGCACCACCTCGGTGACCAGCAGGATGGAGACCCAGGGGAAACGTGCCGCCGCCGGAGCCTCCCCCAGCTTGATCAGCTCTTTGAGCAAGGCCTTCCACGGGGCCGTGGCAGTAAAATCGTAGATCCCCGGCGCTGCACGGTCGGCTGCCGGGCCGAGGTTGAAATGGCAGTACCACTTGCTGAACGGCCGCTGCGTGGTGGTGCTGAAGGTCGTGTGTGGCGGAATCAGATACACCGTGCCCGGCTTCAGGGAGGTGATGCACTCCTCGATCTCCACGATCCCGCCTTCCTCCATCGGCCAGTAGAGCCGCCAGTAGGGGTCGTTCAGCCGGCGCAGCTCCCACTGCTGGAGCTCGATCTTGCGGGTGGTGAGGATGTCCACCGTGACAGCGGGCAGCGCCACGGAGCGGTTTCCGAGCACGCTATGCGCCGAGCCGGCCGGCACGACGCTGAGGATGGAAGACTTGTCCGACATGAGGGTTGCTGAATCCGATACAAGTCTGAGGGAGGCGGGCACGGACTACAAGCCATGTCTTCACAGCCTCGGTCAGGCCGAAAAAGCCAGTGGCACCCTCCGCTGGAAGGGTGCCACTGGATCATGGGGCCAGATTGGAGGACGGTCAGATGCCGTCGGGGCGCCGTGGAGCCGGTGACGGGGCTTCCCGCCGAGGGCTGTCACGGCCGTCGCCATCGTGCCGGACAGAGCTGCGGATCTCCTCCAGCTCGCGCAGTTTGGCACGCAGCGGCTCGGGCAGGGCGGCGCGCTCCTCCTCGGTGTTGACGGGCCATTCCCGGGCCTCGCCATCCCTCGGCTTGACGCTAAAGATGGTGCGGTCGCCATCCTTGCTGAGGCGGTAGATGCCGCCCTCATCGCTGCGGGTCACGCTGGCGCTCTCGTGATATTCACGGTGCTCGGAACGGCGGGTTTCACCCCGGCTGTCGCCGCCCTCGCGGGCAGGCGGCATGTCACGTGGACCTTCGGGACGGCGTCCTTCACTCTCGCGCGGGCCTCGGGGGCCGCGGTCGCCCTCGCGTGGGCTGCGGGCATCGCCGTCACGGCCTGGGCCCTGCCAGCCGTCCGGCCCACGACCTGGACCTTCAAACACGGGTGGAGGAGGCAGCGGGCCCCGGCGGCCTTCGCGGGCCCATTCGTGCACCCGTTCCTGGTATTCCCGCATCTCACGCTGGAAGTCGTTCATGCGCTCGCGCCATTCTTCCGGGTTGCCGGAATCCCGGCCAGGGCCGCCAAAGCCAAACCAGGGACCTCCGGGAGGCATGAAGCCGCGGTGGCGCTCGGTCTCCACCCGGGCCATGCGCTCGCCGATGGTCACGCTGAGCTGCTTCTGCTGGCCTCCGGTGATCACAGTCAGGCTCACCTGGTCATTCTTCTTCCGGCTGCGCACCAGGGTCTGCAGCTGCTCCATGTTCACCAGCTGCTGGTCTTCAAACTTCACCAGCACGTCGTGCTCCTTCAGCCCGGCGGCGGCGGCGGGTGAATCGGGCATCACCTCGGCGATCTGAAGGCCGAATCCCTCGGCAAGACCAAACTGCGAGCGCAGCTCACGGCTCACCGGACCGGTCAGCACGCCCAGGTAGGCCACGGGCCGCTCCTGCCCAGGTTCAGGGCTGCGTTCGCCCCTGCCTTCACCGCGTGGGCGGTCCGGCGGGGCATCAGGTTTTTCCGTGGCGGGTGGTGGGGGGGGCGGCGGAGCATCCGGCTTCTCCTGGGCGGAGGCCGGGAGGTTGAGCAGGGCCAGGAGGCCCGTCATCAGCATCAGCGGGGTGAGTTGGGGTTTCATGGGCGTTCAGGTTGGGGGTAAAAGGGCAGGGGACGGACTGGGCGTCCTCACTGAAAAGAGACCGGCAGCACCACGCTGTCCTCGCGCGGCATCTCCACGGTGATGTGGGCGCCATCGCGTGGGTCGATCCAGGCCCGCCGCTCCAGCGACACGATCTTCATGTGCTGCTCGGGCAGGCGGGAGGTTTCGTTATAGCGGATGCCTTCATCCTGGGTGTCCACCACCTCACGGATGGTGCTCACGGGCAGCACGGCCGGAGCTTTGGAAGCAGCAAGGCCGGAGCCGGAGATGCCGGCGGTCCCAGGTGAGGCGAGGTTCATCACCACGACCGCCGCCGCTGCCCCGAGGGAGGACCACATCAGGGGCGGCAGCCAGCGCGGTGTGCGGCGGCTGGGGCGGAGCGCCCAGCCCAGGTCCTGTTCCAGCTCGCGATCCACGCGCTGCGCCAGGGCGGCGCTGGGGCGCGCAGGAGCCAGGGAGGTGAGGAGGGATTCGATGTCGTGGTCGTTCATGGCAGGGCCGTGGTGGCGGGTTGGAAGTTCAGCAGGTTCGCAGGGGGCGCGGGCTCGCCCAGCAGGTCATCCTTGAGGGGCGAGAGGTGCTTTTGCAGGTTGTTCAGGGCGTAGCGGTAGCGGCCTGAGACGGTGTTGATGGAGATGCCGAGGGCGGTGGCGATTTCCTGGAAGGTCAGCCCGCCCCAGAGCTTCAGCGTCACCACCTCCCGCTGCTCTTCGGGCAGCTTGGAGAGCGCCTCGGTGACGATCGCGGCGGTTTCTTTCTGTTCCGGAGGCACGTCAAAGGCAGGCGCCTCCTCACCGGCGGGCAGGGCGATCTCGCTGGCCGCCTCGCGGCGGGCCCGGCGTGTGTCGCTCCGGCGCAGATCCAGGGCGATCGTGCGCACGGCGGCATAGAGCAGTGGGATGTGCGCCCGGTCGCCGTCCGGGAAACGGCGCCACCAGCGCACAAAGGCCATCTGCACCACATCCTCCGCATCCGATGGGCTCGGGGTGAGCTGGCGGGCATACAGCACGAGGTTCGGGGCGACCTCGTCGAAGCATTGTTTCCAGTCAAAATCAGCGGCGGCCATGGCGTGGCGTGGGGATGGAAGGCACAGACACCCGCTTAACGGCAGGCGGTGAAGTTTTTGTGTGTCCTCGCTGCGAAATCTGCGCACCCTGCCCGCCGCTGAACGCCTGCCATGAACTTCCCGCTCTCCTTCCGCTTCAAGCTGATCGCTCTCTCTCCGCAGATCTACGTCACCGATGCCTCCGGCCAGGAGGTCTGCTACGTGAAGCAAAAGCTCTTCCGCCTCCGCGAAAAGGTCGAAGTCCACACTGACAGCTCCCGCCAGCAGCTCCTCTGCACCATCGAGGCCGACCGCATCATCGACTGGAGCGCCCGCTACACCTTCCGCGATCCCTCCGGGCGCGAACTCGGCGCAGTCGGCCGCCGCGGCATGCGCTCGCTCTGGAGCGCGCACTACGATGTCTTTGCCCCCGGCGTCTCCGGCCCGGTCTTCTCCATCCGGGAGGAAAATCCCTTCGCCAAGCTGATCGACAGCTTCCTCAACGACATCCCCATCATCGGCTTCCTCACCAGCTACCTCTTTCACCCCCGGTATGTTGCCGCCCGGGCCGATGGCACGCCCGTCATGCGCCTCACCAAGCAGCCCGCCTTCTTTGAGGGCCGCTTCCGGCTCGAAAAGATCGGCGATGC
This sequence comes from uncultured Prosthecobacter sp., assembly GCA_937941745.1. Taxonomy (GTDB): domain Bacteria; phylum Verrucomicrobiota; class Verrucomicrobiia; order Verrucomicrobiales; family Verrucomicrobiaceae; genus Prosthecobacter. The sequence goes on from CALDGV010000683.1 coordinate 8,177, forward strand.
CTCCGAGGGCGAGGACACCGCCATCATGCTCGCCTACCTGATGATGAACCTGCTGGAGCGCCGCCGCGGCTGATCCGCACCGCTCCGGGAGCCCTCTTCCCGGCCCAGACCGAGCTTTCCCCCTTGCGGAAAGGGCGCACTGGCGCTCCCTTCGCCCCCCTTTTGCCGGGGGCATTCCAGCCTTGCGGCGCATCCCCAACCCCCTCCTCATCCATCATGTCCACCGACGCCAAAAACCAGACCGCTCAAATGGAGAAAATCGTCTCCCTCTGCAAGCGCCGCGGCTTCATCTTTCAAAGCAGCGAAATCTACGGCGGCTGCGGCGGCATCTGGGACTACGGCCCGCTCGGTGCGGAACTGAAGCGCAACCTGCGCACCGCCTGGTGGAACACCATGACCCGCGAACGCGAGGACGTGCTCGGCCTCGACGCCTGCATCCTCATGAACCCGGCCATCTGGAAGGCTTCCGGCCACGTGGACACCTTCGCCGACCTCATGCGCGAGTGCTCGCTGACCAACAAGCGCGTCCGTGCCGACCACGTCGAACCACAGTCCGGCACCGTGCTGAAGTACAGCGGTGCCCAGGCCCCGAACGGCTGGCGCTGGGACCGCCCGATCACCGCATTGCTGAAGAACGGCGAGCATATCGAAAGCTTCCGCAAGCGCGTCCGCAGCCTGATCGCCCAGAACGCCGGCGAGGCCGCTGGCAAGCCCGAGGAGATCGAGCTGCTCAACGAGGAGAAGATCGACACCGTCAACGGCAGCGTCGATTTCCACCCGGAAACCGGCGGCATCCTCGGCGAGGCCCGCCCCTTCAACCTCATGCTCAAGACCTACCTTGGCCCCACGGCGACCGAGGCAGATGTGACCTACCTGCGCCCCGAAACCGCCCAGGCCATCTTCGCGCAGTTCAAGAACGTCTTCGACTCCAGCCGCGTGAAGGTGCCCTTCGGCATCGGCCAGATCGGCAAGGCCTTCCGCAACGAGGTCACGCCGAAGAATTTCA
>CALDGV010000684.1 GCA_937941745.1 uncultured Prosthecobacter sp.
GGGGCTGAAGCGCATCGACCACGTCGTCATCACACACTTTCATGTCGATCACTTTGGCGGTCTGGCCGAACTGGCGGCGCTGATGCCGGTGGGGACGCTGTATGACAAGGGAATCACCGAGGCCAGCCCGGATGGCAAGGCGCAGGACATGCGCTGGACGCTGATGAGCAGGCCGTATCGCGATGCGAAGGTGGAAAAACGCGTCACGCTGGCCGCAGGCGATGTTTTGCCGCTCAAACAGACCGATGGCAGCCCGAAGCTCACATTGCGCTGCCTCGGGGCGAATCAGAAATTCATCCCGCCGTATCCTGATCAGCCGGAAAACCCGTTGAAGGGTTCTGTGCCGCCGAAAGCGCCCGATCCGAGCGACAATGCGAACAGCGTGGTGATGGTGCTCGATTTCGGCGGCTTCCGCTTCTTCGATGGCGGTGATCTGACGTGGAATGCGGAGGAGAAACTGGTCTCGCCCTTCAATCTCGTCGGCACCGTCGATCTGTATCAGGTGAACCACCACGGTCTCGACAGCAGCAACAATCCCATCCTCATTCAAAGCCTTCAGCCGACCGTTTCCGTGATGAACAACGGTCCGAAGAAAGGCACCAGCAAGTCGGCGATGGACGCGCTCAAATCGACTCCGACGATCCAGGCGATGTATCAGGTGCATGAGAACATTCGTCCAGATGCCGAAAACACCGCGGACAAGGCGATGATCGCCAATCAAGGCGATCTGGCCGAGGGTTGCACCGGTCATTTCATTCACTGTAGGGTGGACGCGGATGCCAAGAGCTACTTGATCGAGGTTTCATCGCAGAAGCCTACGCGAAGGTTCCAGACCCGGGCGCGGTAGCTTCGATGGGCAATCGAAGCCGCCCCCTCGGGATTCGGCTGCCACTCGAATCGACGATGAAACCGCCTGTGGATGAGGTTGAATTCGGGAGCGCAAATCAGAAAGCCAGCCTATCTTCGCGGCTCATGTATCCTGAAACGGACGCCATCCGCCCAACCCATGTCGAGGTGAACCTCGGCACTATCGCGCAGAATTTTGACGCGATCCGGGCGCATGTCGGCACGGCGGAGGTGATGCCGGTGGTGAAGGCGAACGCGTATGGACACGGCCTCGTCGAGGTGGCGCGGCTTCTGGCAGCGCATGGGGCCAGATGCTTCGGCGTGGCATTGCTCGAAGAAGCCGTCGTTTTGCGGCAGGCAGGCATCACGGCGCCCATTCTGGTGTTTGGTGGTGTGGCGACGCGGCAGATCCCGCAGTTCATCGCCCATGATCTGATGATGTCGGCGTCGTCCATCGACAAGCTGCGGCAGATTGACGAAGCGGCAGCCGCGGCCAAGAGGAAAGCTCGCGTGCATTTGAAGATCGACACCGGCATGGAGCGCATCGGCGTGCATTGGTACAGCGCGGAAAAGCTGTTGGAGGCCAGCCTGGGCTTTGCCAACGTCGAAGTGGCCGGGATTTACTCCCACTTCGCCAGTTCGGACGCGGCAGACCTTTCAGCGGCGTGGACCCAGCTCGCCCGATTCCTCGAAGTGCTCGAGTTTTATCCCAAGCGCGGCCTGAAGCCCCCACAGCGACACATCGCGAACTCTGGCGGCATTTTGCAGCTTCCCGAGAGCCATCTCGACCTCGTGCGGCCTGGTATCATGCTCTATGGCGTGTATCCCTCGCGTGAAACGGCGCAAACGGTCGCGCTGAAGCCAGCGCTGGGCTGGAAATCACAAGTCGTGTATTTCAAGGTCGTGCAGCCAGGCAATGCGGTGAGCTACGGCGGCACCTGGGCCAGCGATCATCCGGTGCGTGTCGTCACGGTGCCTGTGGGTTATGGCGACGGGTATTTCCGTGCGCTGTCAAATCGCGGACAGGTCATCATTCGCGGCGAGCGGCATCCCATCGTGGGCCGCGTGTGCATGGACCAATTCATGGTGAATCTCGAATGGGACACGGCTTACAACGGCGACGTGGTCACCATCATCGGCGACTCAATCACCGTGCAGGATGTCGCCGACTGGGCGGGCACGATCCCGTATGAAGTGCTGACAAACATCAACGCCCGCGTGCCCCGGCTTTACGTCCCGTCCTGACCTCAAACCGCGACACTCAGACGAAACGGTGCGGGGCGAAACATCACTGAGATCTCGACTTGGTCCAAGTTCACGCTGAACCGCTCAGGCCTCCGGCTCTTTGAGCCATTGTTCAACCAGCCTCCGCCAGTCGAGGAACGAAATCGCGCTCTCATGAAGGCGGATGGATTTCAACATGGCAGGAAGGTCTTTGCAGAAACGATCGTACTGGCGCGAGACGTCCCTGCCCCCTGGCAGCGCCTTGAAAGGCTGGCACTCATTGAGCCAGTCACGGGTGACGCTGATCGCCATCCTTGGGTCGTTGCGATGAGATTTGATATCCTGTCCTGCGATGTCAGAAAGGAATTTTTGGTAGCGGTAACGCTCGACATCTAGAATCAGCGTCCTCTTCTGCGCGTGAATCCGCCCGCCAAAATGGGTCGCGCCGACGCAGATGCCAAGCTCGAACGGCATGTTGAACCGCGGCAAGCAGTTTTCCCGATCCAGCTCGGTGCGTGAAATGTCATGAATGCCGAGACGAGACTCACGCACCAGCCGCAGGATTTTCAGCAAACGCACCTCACCGGCGTCCTGGACCTCAAGTGCGCAACGGGCCTGGAAACCGCAAAGTGTCACGGTAAACGTGATCGCCCTGAAAACCGGCAGGTAGTCATCATCAAACGGGCAGTTGATGAAGACATTTCTGCCGTAGTCGGGCGGTGTCCGCGCGCTCATGCCTTCTTCGGCGCACTGTTTCTCTCACTTAGCGCGGCACGCACTGCCTTCTTCAGCTCGGAAGTGGGGATGCTTCCGCCTCGGTAGCCCGGCGGGTACCACTTGTACTCAAGGTCGCCAAAATGGAAAATTTTGGGTTTTGGCAGGCGGCGTTTTGCGGAGGTTTTCGCTGGCATGACAAGCATGATAGGCACCGGCGTTGAAATCTCAAGAGAGGAGACGCTTTCAAACCGCGACACTCAGGCGAAACGGCGCGGGGCGGAACACCACGGGCGCGTTCAGCTCCGCCAGCTCCCCGTCCAGTTCCACGGGCGTCTCGCCTGCGTCCGAGGTCACGGTGAACTCGCTGGCCTGAAGGTAGTCGAGGTATTCGCACTCCTGGTAACCGTCCAGCAGCATGCCGCGCAGCAGTTGCAGGAACTCCAGCCCGCCCAGGCCGCGGAAGATGATCAAATCGAGCTTCCCATCCGTGTTCGACGCGTCGCGGAACAGCGGGAACGGGCCGCCGTAGTGCTTGCCGTTGCCGATGAGCACCACCGTGCCGAGCAGCGGCGCTTTGCCGTCGATCTGCACGCTGAGCGTGGGCGGCGGGCGCATCAGCACGTTCACCGCGCTCATTACATAGCTCAGCGGGCCAAATTTTTTCTTCGCCTCCCACGAGGTCTCCTGCACGATCTGCGCGTCGAGTCCCACCCCGGCGAGTTGGGCGAAGTACATGTCATTCGCCATCCACAGATCGACCTCACGGCGCTGGCCGGAGGTGATTTCTCGCCAGCAGCCATCGATGTCCCGGCCCGGCAGCTTCAGCTCCACGGAAAACACATTCATCGTGCCGAGCGGCAAAACCCCGAGCGCCGTGTGTTTTTCCCCCGGCTTGCGGGAGGCATTCGCGCGGCAGAGGCCTTGCAGCACCTCGTTCATCGTGCCATCGCCACCGGCAGAGACGACGAGTTCGTGGCCTGCTGAAGCCAGTTTTTCAGCAATCAGGGCCGCGTCGCCAGGCCCGGACGTCAGATGCAGTTCCGGTTCAGGAGAGAGTCTGCGTAGGGCGTGTTCCAGTGCGGCGGCCTTCGTGCTGCGGGCGGCGGGGTTTAAAATGACCGGGATGGGCATGGCGGGGGGCGCATGAATGGCACGCGGAGGTCGCTTGGCAAAGCAACAAGGACGTGCGCTTGTGAAACTTTTCACAAAATCGGGTTGCCGCTCCCCTCCCCGCTCCGATAAT
>CALDGV010000685.1 GCA_937941745.1 uncultured Prosthecobacter sp.
CATCATCTTTGTGAGTCTTGAGATACTTGGCCCACATGTCACCCAGTTCCTTCCATTTGCCCATGCCGGCGTAAAGATCGGTGGCCTGATCCATGGCATAGCTGAGAACATCGGGAGATTTGGCCTTGTCCACGGCGAAGGCGAAGTTTTCCAGCGCCTTCTCATAGTCCTGCTTCTGATTGTAACCATCCCCCAAGAGTGCATGAACCTGACCAATGTTCTGATCGTTCGGAGCATCCTTCACGATCTGTTCGAGGTCTGACATGGCTTCGTCTGTTTCGCGAGCCTGGAACTTAATGAAAGCCAGCCTGTAACGGGCATCGATGACGTATTGCCCTTTCGGGTTTTCCTTCATGTAGTTCTTCAGGGCCTTCGTGGTGTTGATCGAGTCGTTCTGGTAGAAGTAGATCAATGCCACGCGGTAGAGCGCATCGTCCTTGTAGGCTGAGTTGGGAAACTCATTCACCAGCAGCTCAAAGGCGGTGCGGGCGTCGTCGAAACGCTGCATTTCAAAGAGAACGTTGCCCTTCAGGAAACGCAGACGCTCCTTGTCGGCCTTGGGGAAGCCTTCCGCCTTGTTGAAAGCATCGACGGCTTGATCCATCTGGCCGTTTTCATAGGCCAGCATGCCAAACATCTCGGAGACTGTGCCCAAATCGGCTCCATCTGGGAAGTCCTGGATGTATTTCTCACACAGTTTGCGGGCTGCATTCACTCTCTTGAGCTGTGCATTGGCGATGATCATGCCAAACATGCAACGGTCGCGCTGGGGGAACTCCTTGTAATCTTTGACGATGGTTTCAAAGGCGAGAATGGATTCCCAAAGACGGGCCATTTCAAAATAACAACGCCCCAGGCGGTAGTAGAGCGAGGCGTCGTAGTCGCTGCGCTTTTCAATTTCCTCGAGCAGGCTGTTGTTGGTCTTCAGCTTTTCCTCCAGTTCCTCTTTCGTGCCACGAATGGAACCCTTCCCGGGGTTCTTGAGGCTTTCTTCAATTTTGGCAATCAGCTCCTTCTGAACCCGGGTGATTTCACTCTTGCGACGGACAAGCTGATAGGCTCCGAGAGCTTCGCGAAAGCTCTTTTTCTCGAGCATCTGGTCGCCAAGCTTCAGGTAGATGTTGTTCATCTGGGCAACATTGTCACCTCCGGTGGCAAAGGCCTTCACCTTGTCCATGAGCTCAGCCGCTTTATCGAGCTCACCCTTGGCCACATACAGGTCAGCAGCCATCATGGCGGCCTGAATGCCCTCGGCGCTGCGGGTGCCTTCTGTAAGAACAGAAGTCAGGATGGCGATGGCGTCATCGTTTTTGCCCTGCTTTTTGAGTGCCTCGGCCACAAAAAGACCTGCCTCAGCCTTCATGGTGGGCGCACTCGCCACCAGCGCCTTCAACACTTCGATCCCTTTGTCCACCTCCCCCTTGTTGATGTAACTGCGGCCCAGAGCCATTTTTACAGGGTTGATGTACTCACCATCGGCAAAGCTGGCCTGGTAGGCTTCCAGGGCGGTAATGGCATTGGGATAATCGTTCAGGTTGAAGAAGGAGGCCCCCTTCACGAAGAGCACCTGAGGGAAAGGCTTGCCGCTCAGATTTTTTTCGACTTCAGCGATCTTCCCGAGCGCCTCCTGGTATTTCCCCTCCTGAAAATCCGTCAGCGCAGCATTCATCAGAGCCTCTGTGGCCTGCTGGATGTTGAGAGCACCACCAGCGACACCACCCGCAGGAGCGGCGGGCGCACCGGGAGCAGCTGGCGGAGCAGGTGTCTGCCCGGACGCCATCATGGCGGCACCAGACGCCAGAATCAAAACAGCACGGAAGGGAAAGCGCGTAACTGACATGGGATGAAGATAGAAATCAGAACCTCAGGAAATCTTCGGGAGAGCCATCAAATCGTTTGGAGAAAGAGGCATGGAAGGCATTCGCGGCAGGGCTGGGGCATTAACAGGTCGGTTTTATTTCAAAAATGGGCTTTGAGCGTAGCAGGAGGCCTTTTTTTGTCATCAACGGATTCGATTCCTCTCACTTTTTTGCAGGGCCCATATGCCCCTGACCAACCACCACACTCCCCTGCCCCGAGTGTTGCCTTTTATCGAGCCCGCTCGTAAAAAGCCACATGGACAATCTTCCCAAAATTTACGAAAAACAACCTGTGGCCCTTGATCTTGAAGCAGGAGATCATTGGTGGTGCGCCTGCGGCCTGAGTGGACATCAGCCAATGTGTGACGGCAGCCACAAAGGCACGGGCCTGGGCCCCAAGAAGTTCACTTTGTCTGAAAAAAAGAAGGTCTGGCTATGCAACTGCAAGCACAGCAAGAATCCGCCCTTCTGTGACGGCAGTCACAAGACGCTGGCTTGATTGGAAAGCAGCACCGCAAGAGCTGCCGGACTCGTCAGATGTTCCTGCCGAAGAAACTCAGGCCTCAAAGTGACTCCAAAAACCTGCTCCGAGCGCAGCAAAAACTGCATCAGAGCAAGCGAGTCCATGCCAAGAGCCAAGAGGTTGCTCTCAGGTTTTAGAGGCTCATCACAGTCCACAATCTGCTCTTCGCTCAAAAGCTGGATGATGGCTTCAACAGAAATCGGGGCGGGCATGGAAAGAAAGGCGCAGCAGCAAAACCTGCCGAGTTAAGGAAAAACAGTGCCACCCGGCCCCGTCAAGGAGTTGTGTGATTCCTTGCAAGCCCGCACCTCACGCCTACTATCGCCCTCGCATGTCCCGCCGCCAGATCACAGTTATCACTGCCTTGTTTGCACTTCTCTTCACCGGGATGACCGCCAGAACGATGGCACAGGCACCCACTCCAAGCGCTCCTGCGCCGGCTGTGCAAACTGGAGGCGCACCAGCCGCAACCGAGGACAATCCTTACGCAGCAGCTCTTACCCTGGACGGATTCGTGCAGCGAACAGGCATCATGGCCTATCCCTTGATCGGGCTTTCAATGGTCACGGCTTTCTTCATCGTACTTTTCACCTTTACCGTACGCCAGGGGACGGTTGTCAGTGATGCGTTCATGAACAGCGCAGACGCCCTCATCCGCAAGCAAGACTACCTAGGCCTGCTTGCTGTCTGCAATCGCCGCAATGAATGTATTGCCCGAGTCACTGCCAAAACCCTGGATTTCGCCACTCGCAACCCCACGGCAAGCTTTGAAGAGGTCAAAGAAGTCACCGAGGCCGAGGGCAACCGTCAGTCAAGCCTTCTGCTGGCGCGAATCGCCTACCTTGGAGATGTTGGAGCCGTGGCACCGATGCTCGGACTTCTGGGCACCACCCTTGGGATGATCACGACATTCCATGAAATCTCCAACACCGAATATGGCGGCAGCAACCAGCTCGGGCTGGCACAGGGCGTTTCCGAAGCCCTTTTCTGCACAGCTTCGGGGCTCGCCATCGGCATCCCGGCCCTTATCTTTTATTCCATTTTCCGAGGCAAGGTGAACCGTCTCATATCCGAAATGGAGGCCGCGACGACACACATCATGGCACTGCTGGCAGTGCAGTACAAACGTGC
>CALDGV010000686.1 GCA_937941745.1 uncultured Prosthecobacter sp.
TGGCTCGACACACAGCCAGCAGCCCGGTCTGGATGATAATCCGGCATCAGCACAGTCTCGACCGTGCGTGAATCCCGCAATTTCAACAGTAGCTTGGTCGTGCCATCCTCTGACACCTGCCGCAGAGCCGGCGAAGTTGCGGGAGATGGAAAGGCCTGATGCAGACGAGGCTCCAGATCTGAAGGCAACCGCTGATGACATCGCGCCTCTACCGCGTAGATTTTTCGAAGCACCTGCAGCCCATGCACAGGATTGAATCCTTGGGACACCAGCCATTCGCTCAACTCTTCGACACTTAGGTCAGTAAGCGGACGATGAGTGGTGAACGATGTTGGCATGCGCGAAAAGAGCTCAGTCTTAGCCCTGATGAACTCCCACATCAATCGCGTGAGCAAAAGTCATCGACTCAAAACTGAAGTGGCAAGGCGCAAGACAGCTTCCACCTTCTCGTTTCCACCTCATGCACGTCCACCAGTTGTCCTTACTGTTTTTCTGCTGCGTCTTCACATTCGTTCAAGCAGGCCAACCAGAATACAAATCCGAGTTATTTTCGAAGACACGCCTGGTTTATGAAGACAGCTTTGACAGCAGCATCCTAAACACTGACTTCTGGGAAGCACGACAGAGCACCACTTGGACGATACAAGACGGAAAAAATTGACCGGCACTCCATCATCAAAGGAGTTTCAGGAAAAGAAGATGGCAAGTAATGATCCATCACACGCAGGCTTGAAACCTGTCATCTGGCTCAAAAAGGTACCTGAGAATTTTCTCTGTGCAATGCGGCTGAGGTATGATGGACAAGGCTACCAGAAAGGCTTTCCGCTTTTGGATTTAGGACATCACATCCACTCGATCAGCTTCAGCGAGAAATCCACCACTCTGACGATCAAAAAGAATGTGGAGATGATTCATGCTGAGACCCCAATTTTGAAGCTCAACCAGTGGCACGATGTAATCATTGAACTACGCAAAGGCACTTTGATTTTGACCATCGACGGGAAAAGGCATCGCTTTGAGAGCAAGAACATAGACATGGCGGGACAAGCACAAATTGATTTCAAAGGTCTGAATCACGGAGGCTGCCAAATCGATGAAATTAGACTCTGGGAGGGTCTTTGATTTCCAGCAGACCTTCAATCTCCGTATCCCGTTTATCCTGATGGCGATGACAACTATTGGATGAAGTAGCTTTTCCAACCCAAAAGAAATGCAAACTCCCTCCGATGACTACTTTTTGAACGTGGCTATCCGCTTATCCCAAGAGCATATGGCCATAGGCGATGGCGGGCCGTTTGGAGCAGTGGTCGTTCATCAAGGCACCTTGGTCGCGGAAGGATGGAATCAAGTCACCACCCACCTCGATCCGACTGCACATGCTGAAGTCGTGGCCATACGCAACGCGGCTTCCGCACTCAAACAATTCTCACTCAAAGGCTGCACCCTTTATACCAGTTGTGAACCCTGCCCCATGTGCTTGGCAGCCGCCTACTGGGCGCGAATCGACCGCATTGTTTTTGGAGCCAGCCGTACTGATGCTGCGGCCGCAGGTTTCGACGATGCTTTTCTGTATGAAGAATTGTCACGTCCAAGCGCTTCTCGTCAGATACCCATGGTGCAAATGCTGACCAAAGAGGCACAATGCGTCTTGGAAGCTTGGAAGATCAAGCTCGACAAGGTTCCCTATTGATTTGTGACAGAGGAACTCGCAGACGATGGCCGGTGCCCATTCTACCAGACAACAAGCTTTAGTGCTCTTTGATCGAAATGTTGCGAAACTGAATCAGGCTTGAGGCTGCCGAAAGTTCGCCAGTTTTTGGATCCTTGCCGCCATGATGCTGCAATCCCAATTTTCCCCGTAGCGGAACACCTGGTAATCGAGCGTGGTCGATGACCGTGCGATCATTCAAAATCACTGTCAGGCGATCCCCCTTCATCGTGATCACAAAGGTGTTCCACTCTCCTACAGGCTTGTCCGCTTTGAACTTTGGAGTGACGCCCGCCCTTACTTCCTGGGGCATGCTTTTGTCCATGCGATAGCCATAAACCTCACCCGACCCAATCGGCCAACACCAAATGTTGATCTGGGATTTCCCCTGACCTCTCAGGTAGATACCTGAATCAGCATTAGGAGTCAGGATTTTAATTTCTTCGCCCTTTTCATCGAGCTTGTGCGAGCCATCAGGCAAAACAATCGGCATGGGATACAGACCGGTTGTCTGCTTGATGCGCCAGTCGAGCTTGAGGGTAAAATCTCCGTATTCCTCTTTGGTCCAAAGGTTCTTATCTTTACCAGGAGCTTCGCTACAAGCATCATAATCGATCACGCCATCAATTACCCTCCAATGGCCATTATCACCTTCTGGCACCGTCCAGTGGCTCAGATTATCGCCATTGAATAGAGATACGAAACCATCTTCAGCGCGTGAAATGGACAAGAACGACCCGAGTATGATGGCTAGAAAGATGTTCATGAGATCGACTGCAAAATAACGCACGTCAGATCTCAAACTCATCAGCTACCGCTTACATGATGGTCATTGCCCAAAAAAGACACCCCGCAGCTCTTTCGAGGTGCGGGGTGAATTGAATCTGGCGGCGT
>CALDGV010000687.1 GCA_937941745.1 uncultured Prosthecobacter sp.
TCCAGCTCATGACGCAGCGCACGGAGCTGTTTGGCCTCAGGATCTTCCTGCTGGACTTTCTGACCAGCATCCACACCAGCCCACACCACCCGATACAGTCCACTCTGCGTGCCACGCCCGCCGGTGATGAACCAAAGCGCACCATCCGGGCCGACACAGGCATCGGTGACGTTCAGCGGGCGACCCGAAACAAAGGTCTCCTGAGTGCCCGTGTAGCTGGCCCCCTTGGCCTGCATGTGCACGGCGATGATGCGTCCATAGCTCCAGTCGAGGATGTACAAAGCCTCTTCATGCTTTTTGGGGAACTTCAGCCCGTAACCGAAGCAGATGCCCGTGGGTGATGACAGCCCGACATCCACCACGCTCGGCAGCGTGTCGGCATACCAGGAGGGAGAACGCCCCGTTCCCCGACGCCAGCCAAAGTCAGCTCCGGGCACCACATGCAGCACCCTCGTGGGCATGTACCAGGAGGCTCCAACATCGCGCTCCATGTCGGCATCGAAGGTGAAAAGTTCACCGTCACGGTTGAAGGCGATGTCGAGCGGATTGCGCAGACCGCCTGCCACCAGCTCGATGCGGCTCGTTTTGGGATCAAAGGCCAGGACATGTCCCGCAGGCATCTCCACTGTGCCATCAAACATGCTGCCATCCCAGGGGTTCGGCTGCACCTGGTCCCAGGCGTAATTCTTCAGCGGCGAATCCTCCGCGATCGGGATGGGCAGCAGCACGTTGTTGCCATGCGCCACCCAGATGCGGCCATCAGGACCGAGCTTGATGTGATTGCGCCCATGCCCCACACCGCCCTCGCTGTGCATGAGCTCCTCCTTGTGCTCATACACGCCGTCTCCATCGGCATCACGCAGGCGGTAGAGCCCCTTGCTGTTGTTGGCATTGGCATAGAGCACCCCATGCGCATGCAGCAGGCCACGACATTCGAGCAGGGAGTCTTCGATGAGCTTCATCGCTCCAGACTGCGGATCAAACCGCAGCAGGCCCTTCTTCTCCTTCGCCAGAGTCAGCCCGCCCTGCGGATCAAAGGCCATCGCCACCCATGAATCCTCGCCCGGCTGAGCAGAACGGAGAAGCTCGGCCTTGTAGCCGGGCAGCAGAATGAACTCGGATGGATCCGTGGCCTGGCTCTGTGCACCCGGCTTGGCCAGCTGCCAGGAGTTGTAGGCATCAAAGGTCTTTTTGAGATCAAACGGATTCGTCCGGCCTGCTGCATCCACCGGCCCAAGCACGTTCACTTTGCCACTTTTGCAGAGCCATGAACCATCGCTCGCCAGCCAGCGCACGGCGGCGAGGTCGCCATTCAGTTCCAGCAGGGCAGCCACACGTGGCGACGCAGCCTTCAGGCTCAGAATATTGGAACCAGGCCTGACCCACGCGGTCAGATCCAGGCTGGCCGCAGGCTGGTCCTGAGTCGCAGCCAGCTGACGCACGACCTTGCCGTTCAGCGCAACCTCCGTGGCCGTCTCACAAGCCAGCAGCAGGATGGCTTTCAGAAGCCTCCCACGTTGCTCGAAACGCACTTCAATCTCCGCATCGTCGGGTTTGGCAGGACCAATCCATTGGGGAACAGGCGGCTGATTGGCCATCTGGGCCTGGGCCGAGTTCAGGGCGGCAAGAAGCAGAAAAGTCAGGAGGCTGCGCATCCCCCAGGAATCAGGCGCTGAAGCCCGATCCTTTCATGAATGCCCCAAACCCTGGCCTTACTTCTCCACGCAGGCCACGGCCATCGCTGCGATGCCTTCCTCCCGGCCGATGAAGCCCATTCGCTCATTGGTCGTAGCCTTGATGCCGATCTGATCGGGCTGGATGCCCAGCGCCTCGCCGATCTTCTCCTTCATTTGGGGAGCATGCTTCATCACCCGTGGCGCTTCGGCCACCAGGGAGGCATCCACATTCTGGAGAGTGCAGCCCTTCTCGGTACAGAGGGCCGCGCATTTTTCCAAGATGCGCAGAGAGCAAATGCCCTCAATGCTGGCATCACTCGGAGGGAAGTAGTAGCCGATGTCAGGCAGCCCGAGCGCCCCGAGCACCGCATCCGCGATGGCATGGCAGAGAACATCGGCATCGGAATGGCCTTTCAAGCCACGGCTGTGGGGAATCTCCACACCTCCGAGAATGAGTGGGCGGCCTTCCTGAAAAGGGTGAACGTCGTATCCGATGCCTACACGGGTCATAAGCTGCATGTAGGCAGATGAGGAAGACCTTTCCAGAGGTTTTCTGAAAGCATCTCATTCACCCCAAAAGGCTCAGTCCACCACCATCGCACCTTTCATCACGAGCCAATGACCAGGGAAGGTGCAGATGTAGGGGTAGATGCCGGGCTTCTCAGGCGCTTTGAAGCGCAGGATCTCGCGGTCACCCTGGTTCAGCAGCTTGGTCTTGTGCAGGATCTTGGGTGAATCAGGGATGAAATGCCGCGCCATGCCATCGGTGAGCTTGGCCATTTCGTTTCCAGCCATGCCGACCTCGTCCGCCGCACCAGGCTGGACGATGAGGAGATTGTGCGGGGTGACGTCCGGGTTTTCAAAGACGAGCTTCACCGGCTGGCCGGCCTTCACCTTGAACTCGCGCACGTCGTAGAGCAGTCGTTCCGGGATGGTCTTGATGGTGACGGTTTGCAGGCCGGGCTGCGCATCGAAGGGGTTCGGCGGCTCGGGCTTCTTCTTTTTCGCCATGAGGGCGGGTTTGGTCGGCTCGCTGTCTTTGAGGAACTTTTCGAGTTCGGGATGCTTCTGCATGAAGGCGGTGTTGCCCTTCCAAAGCGGCTGCAGCGTGTGGCTGTCGAGCGAGGTGCGCAGCGCGTAGGTGAGGTAAGGGTCCATCGGGTGCTTCAGCAGATCGAGCGCGGCCTCCAAGGCCTCCGGCGTGCCGATGTAACTCGCCGCGATGGCCGCTTCGAGGCG
>CALDGV010000688.1 GCA_937941745.1 uncultured Prosthecobacter sp.
ATGTGCTTCTTGAAGGCGGCCTCATCCTTCTTCTCCTGAGCCTGAAGTCCCTTGTTGTATTCGATGAAGGCCCGGATGTCGTCGGCATTCTTGATGCCGGCGGACTGGGAGGCATCGAAATTGGCAGCCAAGATTTCCAGCTCAGGCAGGATCTTCACCAGCCAGGAGGTGTTCTGCGTGCGCAGGCCCCAGATGAGCTTGGCTTCGATGATCTGCTGGCGTGGCACACCGACCTTGTTGGCCTCCTTGGCAGCCTCGAGCAGCTCCTGTTCCGTGGCTCCGGGGTTGAAGAGCCTCTGCATGAGTTCCTGCGGCACCTGGCCGGGCGGTGGTGCACTCTCCTGGGCGAGGGTGAGGCTGGGGAGAGCCAGGGCGGTGAACAGGGTGAGAAAGGGTTTCATGACGGTGGGTTTCAACGTGCGGCGTGGAGTGGAACTGTCCATTCACAACGAGACCTGGAGATCAACGTGCGGGAGAGGCCGGTGTCAGCGGAATTTCGCGTCGGAGGGCCCTCCCGATCTGGCCAGTCAGCCAGAGGTAGTGGTCTGGCGCCAAATCCGGCTCAGCCACAAAGCCTCCGGCCCCCAGAGGCACGTTGGAGGTGGTCTTGAAAATGGCCGTGCCTTCGTCCAGCTCATCAAACATGGCGACGTAAAGCATGGTGCTGCCTCCCAAGATGCGCTCGCGGGCTTGTGACCATAAAAATTCGCCCGCAAGCCTTGGGATGGCGTTCAGCGGAGCTTCCACGCCGCGCATCTGGCTCAGGTTCCGCCAGCTGAAGCCTGGAAAGATCACAGGCAGGTAGTCCTGGCCCTGCTCGCGGCACCAGCGCGCATCTGATTCGTGCACCGTGTGGATCCGGCGCCTGGCATCCTCTGGGGAGCCGTAGCGCCCGACCGCCCAGGGGCTGATGATGTCCGCCTTTTTCAGCACCTCGTGAAGCTGGGGATCGCGCACCGCATCGCCATCCAGCGTGCGCCACTGCCAGGGCACCCCGGCCATGACGGTGAGCTTGCCGAACTCAGGGTTGTCATGCAGAAAGCGCAGCAGGGCGTGGCTCTCCTCCAGGGAGTAGTCGCGGCCGTCATTGAATCCGATGCCCCAGACGGCCACCACCGGCTTTCCGGCATGGCGCTGGTAGGTCTTGTCGTCCAGGACGCGCCGTTCGCTGTGCAGATGCTTCCAGTCCTGCATCACCACGGATTCGATTTCGCCTGCCTTCAGGCCGCTGAGGTCGTACATGACCGCCCAGGTTCGTCCTGTGGCTGCGGCGCTTTCTCTCACGTGCTGCAAAACGCGGTCATGATGGGCCTTGAAGCGCTTGTCCTTCAGCACCGTGCCGAACCGCTGGAGGAAGACACCGTCGATCCCATGCTCGCGCATCCATTCAAAGTGGCGGCGCACGGTCCTGGGATGCGCGGAGCTGAAAACCTGGGCGGTGGAGCCGTCGGCATGCTTCAGCGGCGTGTCAAAACGCTCGTCGGCACCGAGCTCGGAGACATCGGGCCAGAGGTCGATGTGGCACTGGCCGGGCTGGTTGAAGCCATAGTGCACCCAGCCCAGGCCGGAACCGTCCGTGGGCGTGGCGAACCATCCCTGGTAGCCGCACATGACCTTGCCAAACAAGGTCGCTGGTTCACTGGCCGGCAGCAGGCTGGCGAGGGTGAGCAGGGCAGAGGCCAGGGCGTGCATGGGTCACTTCTTCTCCAGCGACTTGAGTTCGATGTTGCGAAACCACACCGGCTGTCCTTCCGCCTGAAGGGCGATATGCCCGTAGCTGAGCCGCAGGTTGCCTCCAGCCTCGATTTGATCGGTCGCCGGAGCGTTGTTGTTGGTCGGGTCGAGCTGAGGATGCTGGTAGCGGAGCACCTCCACCCCATTCACGCGGTGGATGATCTCCTCATGACCATGCACCTCCACCTCGGCACGCACCCAGGCATCTGCCGGAAAAGTTGGCGCGCTGGATTTCACAATGTGCCTGGTCACCAGCTGGCCGCCCATTTCCACATGCGTTCCAGGCGTGCAGAGGTTCCCCGTTGAGCGCGGTCCCTTGCCCTCATCCGCCAGGAACTGCATCTCCAGGCTGGCGGGGAAGCCCTGGTCAAAACGCAGGCTTTGAGGCGGCTGGGCGTGCAGCAGCACACCGCTGTTCAGGTTCACGTACTTCGGCGCATCCGCCATCATCCTGCCTTCAAAGCGGTATTCCAGCCGCAGGATGTAGTGGGAGTAGGCCAGGTTGGTGTACAGGTGGCCGAACTGTTCGTCGAACTTCTCGTAGCCGTCATAGCTGACCTTCAGGATGCCATCCTCCACCCGGAAGGTGTTTGCGAAGTTCTCCCCTAGCGGTCGTTTGGCGATTTTCACGGTCCAGCCGCTCAGGTCTTTGCCGTTGAAGAGGGCCACCCAGCCTTCTTCTGCGGCTGAGGCAGTGGAGAGCAGCAGGCAGGTAAGCCATGGAAGCAAAAGGTGAATCGGGCGCATGATTCAACCTGTCTCGCGTGGCTGGAATGCCAAGCTGAAGAATCCTCCCCGGCACTTTGGAAAGAGCTACGGACCCCGGCTTTTCAACCGGGCGAGCATCTCGCGGATGTCCCTGGCACCCTTCACGGCGACATAGAGCGTGACGCTGCCATACCAGAGCAGGGCAGCGGCGGTAAGAACGAGCCAGAAGGTGATCATGGAGCCTTGGGCTGAGGTTTGAGGAGTGAACCGACGATCATGCCAAGGGCCGCCGCCACAAATGCGGCGAGGCCTGGCAGGTCCTTGCCCAGGCTGGCGGCCCAGGCGGCGGTGGAGGGCAGCTTTTCCAGAGTCAGGTGGATCACCGGCACCGCGGCTCCCAGCAGGATGCCGCCGATCGCGCCCCAGTTGTTCGCGCGCTTCCAGTAGCAGCAGGCAATGAGCAGCACCGACATGCTGGAAAGGTAGATGGAGCCGGTGAGCAGCAGGTAGGACCACACATTGCCCTCGATCTGGTAAAACAGCCCAAAGACGAGTAGGTAAACGCCGATCAGCGCCACGATGCAGCGGTTCCACAGGATGGCGCGGGCATCGGACTGAGTGCGGCGGCGGAAGGGGGCGAGGATGTCATTGTAAATCACACTGCCCCAGCTCAGCATGTAACTGGAGTTGGTGCTCATGTCGGCCGCGAGCATGGCGGCGATCAGCAGCCCCATGAGGCCCAAGGGCAGGAAGGTGCTGAGAAACTCCGGCATGGCGAGCAGGGAGGCATCCATGAGCTTGTTCTGGGTGCTGACCGCGATGCTGGCGGCTTCCTCCGGACTCAGCGAAGCCAGCGGCAGGCCGACGGACGAGCTTTCGATCTTCTGCTGAACCAAGGCAGGGATGGCCGCGCGCTCAGGTTCCGTCAGATGCTTCAGCGGATGCCAGCCGAGCGCGGCCAGGGCGGCGATCCCCCAGATGCCGGGCAGCAGGAAGCGGCACACAAAGAAGAAGCTCGTGCGGGTGTAGATGCGCTGGCTGGTCTGGCTGTCCTTGGCCGAGAGGATGCGCACGATCACCGCCTGCCAGGTCAGCGCCGCAGCAGCATTGGCGACAAATTGGTTCGCCAGAAAGGCCCATCCCAGCCGGGGATTGGCCAGCGGGTTGAATCCGCCTTCCCCATGATGCTTCTGCACGGTGGCGACGAGGCTGTCCCAGCCGATGGTCTTCAAGATGAGCACGCTCACCACCAGCAGTCCGGCGCTCATGACCACGAACTGGAGGAAATCCGTCACCAGTACGCTCAACATGCCGCCAAGCACGGTGTAGATCACCACCATGAGCAGCAGCGCCGTCATGATGAAGGTGAGGTTCGACAAGTCGAAACCGGCCACGGTGCAGAGGAACTTGCCGCCGATCTGCAGGAAGACGCCCATGTTCAGCAGTCCGCCCATGACAATCACCACCCCCGAAAGCCAGCGGACGGTTTTGCCGAAGCGCTGCTCAAACATCTCCGGCAACGTCAGCGCCCCAGCCTGGCGCAGCGGCTTGATGCAGAAGCCCGTGAGGCCGATCAAGGCCATGGAAAGCGCCTGGCAGATGCCCGGCATGGCCCCGCTGAAACCCTGGCTGTAGCCGGCCTGGGCCGTGTACATGCAGGTGATGATGCCAAACTCAGTGGCCGCCAGCGACGCAATGCCGAGATGCAGGTTCATCTCGCGGCCGGCGACGAGGTAATCCTCCAGCTTTCCCACATACCGCCGCATGGCGATGCCTGCCGCCATGGTCACCAGCAGGTAGAGACCGACGATGCCGCCATCATAGAGCCAGTGAAAGTGGGTCATGGCGGCGTTGGATGAGGTTGCGGCTCAGTCTGCGGGCTGTTCGACCGGGCCGGCGGTCTCTTTTTCCTCGGGCAGCAGCAGGGCGATGGCGGCGGCCGGCACGAACAGCCAGCCTGCCAGATAAAGAGCACGATGGTAATCGCCCACCGGAGCATAGAGCTTGAAGACCACGGTGCCGACTGCGGCGACGATGCGGCCGATGTTGTAGCAGAACCCGGCCCCCGTGGTGCGCAGCAGGGTGGGGAAGAGCGGCGGCAGGCACATGGTGAACAGGCCGAAGACACCCTGGCAGAGTCCGATCACCGAATACCAGGCCAGCATCTCCGTGTGCGTCCAGGCGGTGGCACTGTGAAAGGCGCCCAGCATGGCGGCAGCGTAGCCGAGCAGCATGACCACGATGGCGATGCGGTAGCCCCACAGCTTGGCAAAGAAGCCGGCGACGTAGTTGCCGAGAATGGACCCGCACATGATCCACACCAGCGCCTCCACCACGGCGTGGGTCTGATCCGGCCCAGGAAGGGATTTCACCTCCGGCAGCGCCCGGATGAGGCTCTGCTGCCAGAACATGAAGGCCCAGTGCGCCGTGAGCGAGACCGCGCAGATGACCAGCACGCGCCAGGTGGTGCCGGCCACTTCCCTGCCGAAGAGTTCCCGGATTTGCGGCGGCTTCCGGTCCTTGGCCGCGTGAGTCCACTCCTCCGTTTCAGGCACGGCCTTGCGGATCCAAAGCGTGATCAGGGCGGGCAGGATGCCGACGAGGAAGACCACACGGTGGCTCATGGCCTCAGTCATCCAGCCTTGATTCACGATCCAGGCAAAGGTGGCCCCGGCGGCGCAGGCCAGCAGCACGCCCATGTTAACCGCGGTTTGCAGCGTGGCGGCGATCCAGGGGCGCCAGTTCTTTGGCCAGGTCTCGGAAAGCAGCGATGCGCCGACAGCCCACTCACCGCCAATGCCAAGGGCGGACAAAAAGCGGCAGACCAGCAGGTGGGTCCAGTCCGTGCAAAAGGCGGACAGGCCGGTGAAGCCCGCATAGAAAAGGATGGTGAGCACCAGCGTGCGGCTGCGGCCGAGGATGTCGCCCAGGCGGCCGAAGAAGCCGCCTCCGAGCGCCCATCCCACCAGAAAGGCCGCCTGGATGATGGAAGCCTTGGTGTCCACATCCTTGGGTTCGGCAGCGATGCCGTCATGCATCAGCAGCGCTGCCACGAAGGGCGTTGCGACAAGGGTGTAGATGTGCATGTCCAGCCCATCGAACAGCCAGCCGAGCCAGGCGGCGATGCCGGAGCGCTTCTGGTGGGGCGTGAGATCGCTCAGGCGGGTGATTTCGGAGGTCGGAGCAGGGCTGGTCATGAAAAAGAGGCGCGAGAGTGGGCCAAACCAGGGCGGTTTGGCAAGGACGGAGAACACGGCAGCACCAGCGCACTTCTTCGGCGGATCTGCGGAGGCCGAGAAGACCGGGCTCAAGCATCCAGCTTGACCTTGCCGGGCCTCATCGCTCCTCATGGCCCTCACGCCCATGCCCCGCCCCACCCTTGCCGACATCGCCGCACGGCTCGGCATCTCCAAGATGTCCGTCTCACGCGGGCTGCGGGGAGAAAAAAGGGTCAGTGAAGCTCTTCGGCAGCGCATCTGCCAGACCGCAGAGGAGATGGGTTACCGGCCGGATCCAGAGATCGCCAAGCTCATGACCCACATGCGGCATGCCCGCAAAAAGGTGGCTCCGACTCCGCTGGCCTTCATCTGGGCGGAAAAGGATGTGGAGCGCGTGCAGAAGTCCTCCTGGTCCCAGGAACTCGTCCGCGGCGCCTATGCAAGGGCGGATGAGCTGGGCTATCGGCTTGAGGAACTACATCTCAAGGCGCGCGGGATGACGGCACGGCGGCTTTCCTCCATCCTGGAGGCGCGCGGCATCCCTGGCTTCATCCTTTCGCCGCTCATTTCGCGCAGCCGGGGCCATGTCTCGATGGCCTGGGAAAAGTTCAGCAGCGTGGTGATCGGCCTGGGCTATGCCCGGCCTGCGCTGCACCGCGTGCATCATCACCACTTTCTAGGCATGATGACCGCTCTCCGACGGCTGAAGAAGCAGGGTTTCCGGCGCATCGGCTTCTACGGTGGCAGCACAGTGAACGAGCGGATGTACCGTGCGTGGTCCGCCAGCTTTCTGGCGCATCATCCGCTGCCACTGGCACAGGCCTCCACCCTGCTGAACCTGACCGCCACGCCTTCGCGGGAGGATTTTCAGGCCTGGCTGAAAAAGGTGCGGCCCGATGTGGTCATCGAAGCCAGCCATCAGTTGATCGACTGGTTCCCGCAGGATCGCAGCATCCGTCACGTCACGCTCAGTTGGCGGGCTGACATGCCTGCCGTAGCCGGAATCGACCAGCAGGCAGATGTGCTGGGCGCCGCGGCGGTGGACCTGCTGGTGGCGCAGCATCAGCAAAACGAACGGGGCCTGCCAAAGCATCCGAAGATGGTGCTCACGGAAGGTGTGTGGCGTGATGCCCGGTGCGCTGAAGATCAGCGCACGGTGTAGCGCAGCACGCTGGCTAGCTTGGCGCGCATGTCCTTGCGCTCGACGATCATGTCCACGAGGCCGTGCTGCTTCATGAATTCCGCCGTCTGGAAGCCAGGAGGCAGGTCGGCGTGGGTGGTTTCCTTCACCACACGTGGTCCGGCAAAGCCGATCATGCACTTGGGTTCGGCGATGATGATGTCTCCGAGGGTGGCGAAGCTGGCGGTGACCCCGCCGGTGGTCGGGTGGGTGAGCACCGAAATGTAGGGCAGGCGCGCCTCGGCATGGCGGGCCAGGGCGCCGCTGGTCTTGGCCATCTGCATGAGGCTCAG
>CALDGV010000689.1 GCA_937941745.1 uncultured Prosthecobacter sp.
CCAGCACGCCGACGATGGCATGCCGTGTCAGCAGCAGGATGCCCGTGCCGATGCGCAGCACGGCGATCGTCTTGAAAAGGCTGCTCCAGGGATTGGCGTTCGCGGCGGGATTGCCGCCGATGTAGTCGAGCATGGCAGGTCAGATGTCGGGGGAAAGTTCGATGATGTCGCCCGGTTCGGGTTCCACCTCGTTGGCATCACTCAGGGTGGAAAAGTAGCGGCGCTCACCCTCGCGCACCAGATACACGCCATGGGCGGTCGAGCCCTGCTTCCGGCCTCCGGAGACGCGCACCGCCTGCTCGATCGTCATGTCCTCCCAGGCCGGGATGAATTCATCGGACAGCACATCCCCGCGCACGGCCACCACCGGCGTGTCCTCCACGGACACAATGTGAACCGTCACACTGCGGCTCAGGCGCAGTCCCACGCGGAAGGCGGCGGCGATCGCATCCGCCGCCTTGGGCAGCGAGGCTCCGCCGACCCTCGCCGAGCCGGCCTGGCCGAGCTGGATGAGGCCCTCAGAGTCAACCATCACCACCTCGTTGAAGATCCGTTCCGGTGATCGCGCTCCTTCATACACGTGCAGCCGCAGCGTGTGGCCGTAGCCCAGCGTGCCGCGCGCATTGAAGGGCATCTTTGGATCCTCCGCCGTCTCCTGGTCCGTCTCCGGCATCCCGGGGATGATGTTTTTGATTTTCTTCAGCGAGGAAAAGCTCGGCAGGGGAGGCTTCGGGAGCTTGCTCAGGTCCGGGGTGAAGCGCTTCACCGTGGCGCAGGCCGTGAGGCCGATCACGGCGGAAAGCAGGAGGGCGGGAAAACGGGGCATGGTCAGGAAATCAGAGCGCCGATGATGGCCCCCACCCTTGAAAACACAAGGCCAACCTCCGAGGCCGTTGGCTCAAGAATCGCCTTCTGCGGCAGCGGCTTCTTTCCTGGGGAGGGGCTCCAGGCGGGGAAGCCTTCTCGAAGCACACTCCGGAAGCTGTGGCTAGGCTCCGGTGGGCGGAAGAGGCCCAAAGCACCTTCAAAAACGCCGTCTTGAGGCCTCCTGGATTTCTGGCAGGCCTTGAGACGGCGTTTGGGAGTGACTTGGAGGGCGGAAAGCGGTCCAGACGGCGTCTGGAGGGACTTGAGATTTTCTGGAGGGGTCGGGACGGCGTCTGTGGTTTGTCCGGCGTCAGGGGAAAGGTCCAGATGGCGTCTGAGGCTCACTCGAAGTTTCAGCAGGCCCGGAAACGGTGTTTGAGGCACCTCTGGAAATTCCGCAGGCTATCAGACGGCGGTTTTAAAGCTTCTTTGGGCTGACCAAAGTCCCAAGACACCAGGGAAAGGAGTCAGGGATGAGGGGCTTCAGGAGCGCCGGCGCAGGGTGAGGCTGAGGAGGGCGATGGCGAGGGTGGCGCTGAACCACCATGGCCACCATGTGAGGCTGGCGGCGAAGACGCGGGTGTCTTCGGCGGGCAGGTGCAGGCGGCCTTCAAGCCAGTGGGTGTGCCAGCCAAAGAGGAGGGTCAGGCCGCCGTAGGCCAGGTTCAGGGTGAGGCCGCGGAAGCTGAGTGCGGTGGCACGGCGGGCGGAATCCACCTCGGCATTCAGGTAGTGGGAGAGGAAGAACTGGAGGAAGCGCATGCCCAGCATGAGGGGCATGATGAGAAGGATGCCGACCCAGCCAGGCTGGGGATGGGCGGCGGCGATGAGGCTGCCCAGGATGACGAGGGCGAGGCCGGTGAAGTTTCGTGCGAGGGTGAAGCGGGTGGTGCAGGCCTGCATGAGTCCAGCGGTGAGAAGGCCGAGGATGGAGACGGTGGTGCCGATGAGGCCATACCAGGCTTCTTCGATGCCGACGAGGCGGTAGAAATTGGAGGAGACGGTGAGGAAGAGGCGGATGATGCTGTCAAAGACGAGGCCAAGGACGATGAGCTGCAAGGCGGCTGGGGTGCGCCAGATCCAGCGGCCGGTGTCGAGGATGCTGGCGGCGGTCTGCCGCACCTGGGCGGTGAAGCCCAGGGCAGGGGCGGCGGGGGGATCTTCCCGCATGCGGAGGCAGACGATCAGGCAGGCAATGCTGGTGAGCAGGTTGAGGATGAGGGGAAGCTTGAACTGGAGGAGGGGCTGGAAGCTCTGGAGGCCCAGAGCACCCAGCACCTGGGCGG
>CALDGV010000690.1 GCA_937941745.1 uncultured Prosthecobacter sp.
ACGATGTTTTTGCGGTCGTCGTTGATCTTGACGATCTTGAATTCGAACACCTTGCCGACGTATTCGTTGAGGTCCTTCGGCGGGATGATGTCGATCTGGCTGGCAGGCAGGAAGGCTTCGACGCCCACGTTGACGGTGAGACCGCCTTTGACGACGCTCTTGATCTTGCCTTTGACGAGACCACCGTCGCGGAAGACGGAGGCGATCTTGTCCCAGTTCTGCTTGTAGGCTGCCTTCTCCTTGGAGAGGACGACCATGCCTTCGTCATTTTCCAGTTTCTCGAGGAGGACTTCCACTTCGTCACCGATCTGGATGTCTTCGTCTTCGAACTCGTTGGCAGGGATGGCACCTTCGGACTTGTAGCCGATGTCCACGAGGACGACCTGGGGTTTGATCTCCAAAATGCGGCCCTTGACGATGGAACCTTCGGAGAGTTCACGGAAGGATCCTGCGATCATCTCCGCGAGTGTTTGTGCGCTCATTAGCTATGTATGGGTTGGGAGTGCCGGTTTAGGTGAACCGCGCGCGGCCTTCCACTCCTGAGGGCTGCGGCGGGCTTTCGCCCCGCACGGCCAGGGGGCCGGGAGGCAAGAGGGGCGCGAAAATCGGGGTAAAACCCTGTTTGGCAAGGAAAAAGGCAGGTCTCCGCGAGTCAAAAAAACACCCGGTCCATGAAGGACCGGGTGTTGAAACACCTGCCGAATAGATGTCGGATCAGGCAAAGATGTCGGTAACCGGCACGCCCTTGTCGCCCACAGTGAATGGACGGTTCGAGGGGGACATGACGACTTCGTCCACAGGAAGACCCATGGCATGACCAATGGTCGCAAGGAAGTCCTGTGGGCTGGTCTGTTTGTCGGCTGGGCGACGGCCATCCTTGTCGGTGGAACCGTAGGCGTAGCCACCTTTGACGCCTGCTCCGGCGAACACGGTGGAGTAAGCCAGCGGATAGTGGTCGCGGCCATCATTTTCATTGATGTCAGGCGTGCGGCCGAACTCGGAACCAAGAACGATCAGGGTGGAATCCAGCAGTCCCTTGGCCTCCAGATCCTGAATAAGGGCGGAGAAGCCGGTATCCAGGGTGTTGCCATTGTTGGTCATCGAGTTGTCGATCGTGTTGTGCATGTCCCAACCACCCATCTGCACTTCCACAAAGCGGACGCCATTTTCAACGAGGCGACGGGCAAGAAGGCAGCCCTGGCCAAAGTTGTTGCGGCCATACTTCTCACGAGTGTCGGTGGACTCCTCAGAGAGGTCAAAGGCCTTGAGGTCCTCACTCTTCATCAGTTTGAGGGTCTCATCGTAGAACTCGGTGTAGGCCTTCACATCGTCCGTCTGGAACTTTTTGCGGAAGCTCGAGTCAAACTCGTTCATCAGGGAGATGCGCTTGTTGAACTGAACGTCGCTGGCAGTAGGCGTGATGTTCTGGAGGCCGCTCTCTGGATTGGAGATCGGGATGGGAGACATGGCGGGAGGGAAGAAGCCTGCCCCAGGATAGGCGCTGCCACTGTTCACGATCACACTGTCCGGAAGGGTCTTGTCCTTGATGCGACCCAGGAAATGCGTCGCCCAGACACCCATCACAGGATGGACAATGGTGCCGCGAGGCTCATAGCCCGTCTTCATGATGTAGGTGCCAGATTCATGCACACCCGTCTTGGAGGACATGGAACGGATGATCGCCAATTTGTCAGAGACCTCAGCCAGCTTTGGCAGATAACCACCCAGATACTGGATGTTGTCCCCTTTGGCCTTCACCGGTTCGCCAAACCCTTTCGTTTCACCTGTCTTTGGATCGAAGGTGTCGATGTGGGTCATGCCGCCCCCCATCCAGAGGTAGATGACGCGCTTGGCCTTGCCAAAGCCAGGAGTGCCGGGGCCGGAGTTGGTGGCGCCTTCAGCGGCAGCCATCTTGGCACCGAGTCCGGAAAGGACGCTGACACCCAGGGTGGTCCGGGCCGCGTTGAGCATGAACTCACGACGGCTATGGTCGTTCAGGCGGAGTAGTTCAGATTTCATAGAGGATTGCTAGTAGAGTTTCGGTTCGATTCTGCGGTTCGTTGACTGCTTACTGGATGAACATGAATTCGCGGGTGTTGATCAGGGCCCAGATCATGTTGGCGTATCCATCTTCGCCTTGGGCGAGCGTGCGCTTGGCGATCTCCTTCTCGCTCATGGTCGGGCCACGGCTCATGATGGAAAGGAACATGGCTTCCACTTTCTGGGAAGGGTCACGCACTTTTTCCATGTTGCGGAAGATGAGGGACTCAGGGCTGGTCAGCATCTTCTGCGCCTTGCCATTCATCATCATGAGCACCTGTGGCACGTTACCAATCTTGGTGCTGCCATCAATGAGCGTGCGCGGGCTCTGGCCGAAGTCGGTCAGGAAGTGACCACCAGGCGCAGGCTGAGGCAGTTCGGCGGAGCGCATGAGGCGCAGACCTTCGTAGCTCAGGATCTTTCCAGGACCATCCATGGCAGGCTCAGCAGCTTTGGAACCTTTCTTAGCGCCGCCTTCCATCATCATGTCTTCACCGGCCATCTCCAGGCCGCCACCCATCAGGGCGCGCTCCTTCTCAGCCATCTTGCGGTAGGCATCGTATTTGATGAGGACCGTCTGGGCATCAACGGTGTCCAGGTTCAGGTCGATGGACTTGGCGTAAAGGTCCTGGAGAGGTGCCTTGTAGCTGTCAGGCTGGCCAAGAACGAGGGTCATGTAGCTGTCCCAGGCCTGTTCAGCGCTCATGCGGCGCAGCATGGGGCCCTGGAAGTAGTATTTTTCGCCCATCGGAATGTTTTCCGTCGTGGCCTCGGACTGATAAGCGCGGGTGTTGTAAACGATGCGCATGAACTGCTTCAGGTCGAATTTCACGCGAACCATCTCATTGGCGAGATGTTTGAGCAGTTCTGGGTTGGAGGCGTCCTCATCCGGGTTGTCGAGGTTGGTGACCGGATCAATCACACCCACTCCGAAAGCGCGCTTCCACATGCGGTTGGCGATCGCCATCGAAAAGCGAGGGTTCTGAGGATGAGTCATCCAGTTGGCGAAAGACTCGCGCAGCTTTTCCTCATTCTTTTTGCTCTGCTTGTAGGCGGGGTTGTTTTTGTCCGCAGCTGACCAAGTCACGAACTTGGGCTCCACAGGATCGCCGGGCTTGCCGTCCTTGTATTTGTAGTCATGCGGCAACTTCAAGGTGTTCATCGGACGGTCCTTGATGGCACTGCGGTTGGCACCGATGTAGTTCTGGAGGCCGTTGCGCAGGCGGCGGATGTCCAAAGCTGGGTTGGCAGCGATCATTTTTTCGATGTCGTCCATCAGCTGCTTGCCGCGGTCGCCGCTGGCGAAATCCTGCCCGCCAAGGCGGGTGGTCGTGGCGCCAAAGAAAGCAGCCATTTCATAGAACTGCTTCTGCGTCCAGTCGGCAAACGGGTGGTCATGGCACTGGGCGCAAGCCACGTCGGTTCCGAGGAAAACGGTCAGGGTGTTGGCCAAGTTGTCGAGGGGCATTCCCGCATCACGCAGCAGGTAGCCAGCAGCGCCATTGTAGCTTCCATCAGGCTTTTTGTCCCACATCTTGCCGGTCGCAGTGACCATTTCATAGACCATCTCATTCCATGGCCGATTCTTGGCGATCTGCTCCTTGATCCAGCCGATGTAGGGAGTTCCGCGAACGTTGTCCTGCTCGAAGTTGTCCTTCACTCGAAGCATCTCGGCGAAGTAATTGTACAAGTGCGCCTTGTAGCCTTCGGAATCCAAAAGCTGGTCAATCAGCTTGGCCCGCTTGTCGGAACCGCCAGCCTTCAGGAAGGCCTGGGCTTCGTCATAGTTCGGAATGCGCCCGGCGATGTCGAGGTAAACACGGCGGACGAACTGCTCGTCACTGGCCGGAGCATTGAAACTCTTGATCGGAGCCTTGCCGGCCTTGATGCGGTCAGGATTGGCCTTGATGAGACCGTTGGCCACGAGCTGATCAATCTTGGCAGCCGCCTGTGCCACGGTGGCATTGGCCATGAACGTAGGAGCAGCTTCCGCTGCTGGAGCGGCAGGCTTGGCAGCTTTGGCGAACGCCTGATCCTCAGGAGAGAGACGAGCCAGGGCAAACTTGTGCTGAGCACCATCCGCCGTTTGAAGAACGATGTCCTGCCCTTCGATGGCGACGAAGGAGGCGCTGACTTGGCGGCCTTGGACGTCAGTCCAAGTGCGCACTTCCGCAGAGGCGGAAACGCACAGACCTGCGGCGAAAAGGCCTGCGAGCAGTGTGTTTTTGGTTTTCATGGGTTTAGTGGGAGAGGAATTCTAGGAACTCTGGCTGGCAAAACGTTCCAAACGAAAGGACGTTAGAGAGAAAATGAAGACTTTGAGCTTCTAAATCACTCTTTTTCACGATCCGACGTCTTTTTGAGATGCTGGGCCATGCCATTCTGGAGTTTACAGAAATTCTGCCGGATTGACACCTGGATTCACCCTTTCATTTGAATGCTTCATGTCTGAATGCCCTTCACCTCCAGCTGTGACCGTGGAAAACCTGACCAAGGTTTTCAAGGCAGGGCTTGGCAAAGCCCCATTCACAGCTGTGCGGGACCTTTCTCTGACGGTGCAGGCGGGAGAGGTCTATGGTCTGATCGGCCCCAACGGCTGCGGCAAATCAACCACCATGAAGGCCATTTTGGGCCTCGTGACCCCTACAAGCGGTCGAACCACGGTTTTTGGTCGTTCCAGCACGGAAGTGGAAAGCCGCCGTGACGTCGGCTTTCTTCCCGAAAACCCTTATTTTTACAAGCACCTGAACGGACTGGAGACTCTGCTTTTCTACGGGCGTCTGTGCGGGATGAGCGGGCAGGAACTGAAAGACCGATCCAGGGAAATGCTAACCCTCACAGGTCTGGAGGATGCCGCTGATCGCAGGGTGGCTGGTTATTCCAAGGGAATGCTCCAACGGCTGGGACTGGCCCAGGCGCTGCTGCACCGCCCAAGGCTGGTGGTTCTGGATGAGCCGACTGCTGGAGTTGACCCCGTAGGCTCCCGAAAAATCCGGGATTTGATCCTCGGCTTCAAAGATCAGGGCCTCACTGTCCTGGTCACCAGCCACCTGCTGGAACAAATGCAGGAGGTATGTGACCGGATCGGCATCATGGCCCATGGCCGCATGGTGCGCGAAGGCCGGCTGGATGACCTAATTGCCGTCGAAAATGAAACTGAACTGGTGCTGGCAGATGCCTCGCCTGAACTGATCGAGCAAATCCGCTCCCTCATCGAATCCCAGGGGAACAGTGCTCGTCTGGTGCGCTCCGGCCATCCGCGCACGACCCTGGAAAAACTCTTTCTTGAAGTGGCCGACCCCTCCTCCTGAGCCTGCCGATGTTCTCCTCTTTCTCTCCATCCCGCATCCGGACGCTGGCTCTCGCCACCGTCACCCAGCTCGTGCGCATGAAGATCATGGGATTCCTGGCCGTCTTCTGCCTGATCGTGCTGGCAGCAGGCTTCGCCAACCCGGTGATGAACCCCGAGCAACAGCTTAAGATGCTCAAAGACTGGTCTTTTGGGGCCATGCAGCTATTCAGCATGGTCATTGCTGTGTGCTCCACGGCGCTCCTCCTGCCCCGCGACCTGGAGGACCGCACGCTTTACACGATCCTCTCCAAACCGGTGCCCCGGTTTGAGTACCTGCTCGGCAAGCTGCTAGGCGTGCTGGTTCTGATCGGCTCCGGCCTGGTGATCATGGACCTTGCCTTCAGTGCTGTGATGTGGGTTCGGCAGAGTTTGGTTCTGGCTCAGTCTGTCGAGGCACTGCGCCAGGAGGGAGCGGCCACGCCAGAGGCCATCGCTCAGTTGCAGCAGTTTGTGGGCAAGCAGGGCCTGACCTGGAACCTGCATCTAGGTGTCATGGCCATCTTCCTGAAGGCCGCCGTGATCGCCGCCCTGACACTGACCATCTCGTGCTTCGCCAGCAGCACGCTTTTCACCATTGTAATCTCGTTTTTTGTCACCATCGCCGGCCATGGCCAAGGACTCATCCGGGAGTATTTCCTGCACAGCCATTCCGGCGTCACGCGCAAGGCCTTGTCCGCCCTGCTGGCGGTCCTGACACCTGACATGGGCATCTTCGACATCATCGACAACGTCATCAATGGTGAAGTGGTCAGCCTGGCAGCTTTCGGCGTGATGTCAGGCATCGCAGCGGCTTATCTGGTGGGCTATTCCGTCGTCTCTCACCTGCTGTTTGTAGAAAAGGAACTCTGATGAAAAGGCAGCTTCAGGCCCTGATCGTTCTGCTCCTTCTCGGCGCCGCCAGACTCCCCTTGGAGGAGGCGGCCACGCAGCAGTTGCGCCAGGACCGACTTCTCAGCGCACCCCTGGACTTGGGCCTGCGGGAAAACCTCAGCCAGATGAGCTTTGCCGCATCGCTGGGAGGCCTGCGCTCCCTGGTAGCCACGATCACCTACCTGAAGGCCTATCATGAATGGGAGAATGTGAACTGGGGCCGGGTGGACAGCCTTTTTCAGATTACCACGAGCCTGCAGCCGCGCTTCCCGAACTACTGGGATGAGGCCGCCTGGCACATGGCCTACAATGCAGCCTCCTTTTACCTCTACGACAGCGGGGTGGAATCCATGGTTCGCGGCAAGCTGTATGACGAACATGTGCGCCGTGGCATCAGCATTCTGCGGGAAGGGCTGCGCTACCTGCCAGATGATGCCCGGCTGTGGAACGCTCTGGCGGAAATTTACGAACGGCGTTCCCATGAGCCCGAAAAGGCAGCGGAGGCCTATCTCCAGGTGCACCGCCTCAGCGGCAACAACCGTTACGCCCGCTTTGCCG